>RFSP01000153.1 GCA_009923895.1 Betaproteobacteria bacterium
GGGTCGAGACGGGCTTGCTTTTGAATGAAGGACAGCACCTCGGGCACCGGCGGCACGGTGTGGATGCGGTAAGTCAAGGCTTTGGGATGCCTCAGCAACTTGCGCCAACCGTGGCCGGTGATGTTGGCGGCGTAGCGAGGAACAATGCCTGCTTTGAACACGGCTTCGGTGATGGGGGAATACAGCGTGGTGGGCGCCAGCAAGGCTTCACCATAGCAACGGCCGTCTGTGAGAGGCGTCAAATACCCTTGAGGTAATCGCTCGGCCAGTTTTCTGGCCAGACTCAGTCCATTGGCATGGATGCCGCTTGAGGCGAGCAGCACGATGGCGTCGCCCGGACCCAAGTCATCCCCCAAGGTCAGGCGCGCCTTGGGTTGCACGATGCCGGTGCAACTCGCAGCCAGGTCGATGCGTCCGTCTTCGACGATGCCGGCCAGGGCCGGGGTTTCGCCGCCGCCCCAGGCCACGCCACAAATGTCGCAGGCCCGCTTCCAACCGGCCACCAGCGCCTGAGCCCGCGTGGCGTCGGCAAACCACTCACTGCCTCCCGCAGCCCAATAGGCCTGTACCACCAACGGGGTGGCGCCCACCGTAATGAGGTCATTCACGGCCATGGCAATGGTGTCTTGCGCAATCTGGTCGTAGTGGCTTTTTCCCGTCAGGCGGTGCATCTCATCAGCCACCAAGGCCTTGCTGCCCAGGCACTCCACAATGCTGGCAATGTAGAAAGGCCCCGCGTCGACCACGTAGGCCGACTCTCCTCGTGAGGCGATCACCTCCGAGCAACCGTGCGCCAGCAGGTGAGACCCGGTGGCGGCGGCGGCGCGTTGCGCCGCCACTTTCAAGGGATCGATCAGGTCGTAGTTGACGCCCGCCTGATCGTAAGTGAGGGCAGATGTGTCGGAGGAGCTCATGGGCTCGATTATCGACCCCTTGCGCCCCATGGTCAGCCCCGCCGTCTCATTAGAATGTGGCCAATGAGTACATTGGTCCTTGCACGCAAGTATCGTCCCAAGACGTTCGCACAACTCGCGGGCCAAGACCACGTGGTCAGGGCGTTGACCCATGCCTTGGAGTCCAACCGTCTTCACCATGCCTATCTTTTCACTGGGACACGCGGCATTGGCAAGACCACCATCTCACGGATCTTGGCCAAGAGTCTCAATTGCACAGGCGCCGATGGTCAGGGCGGCGTGACCTCCGCGCCCTGCGGGGTCTGCCCGGCCTGTCAGGCCATTGATGCCGACCGGTACATGGATTACACCGAGCTCGACGCGGCCTCCAATCGCAGCATTGACGAGGTTCGCGACCTGATCGAGCGTGCGGCCTACAAGCCCAGTGTGGGTCGCTACAAGGTCTTCATGATCGACGAGGCGCATCAACTCACCAAGGACGCCTTCAATGCCTTGTTGAAGACGCTGGAAGAGCCGCCTGAGTACTTGAAATTTGTCCTGGCCACCACCGATCCCGAAAAGATGTTGCCCACGGTGCTGAGCCGTTGTCTGCAGTTCAATCTTCGACCGATGGCGCCCGACACCGTGCAGCACCATTTGGCCCACGTGCTCCAGTCAGAGACCATCGAGTTTGAAACCGGGGCGCTGCGCTTGCTGGCGCGGGCGGCGCGGGGGTCGATGCGCGACGCGTTGTCTCTGACCGATCAGGCCATTGCCTATGGTGGGGGTACCCTTCAGGAATCTGCCGTGCGTGCCATGTTGGGAGTGGCTCGAGAGGATCTGGCCGCGCAAGTCTTGCGCGCATTGGGTACTCGCGACGGGGCATCGGTCCTTCGCATCGTGCAGCAAATGCGAGACAGCGGCAGCTCTGCGGCGTCGATCCTGGAGCAGATGGCGCATTTGCTGCAAGGCATGGCCATGGAGCAAGCCGTCCCCGGCTCGTCTGGGGCCGACGATCAAGATTCGTCGCAGCTTCGAGCGCTGGCCCAAGACTGGGCGCCTGACGAGACCCAACTGGCTTACAGCATCGTGCTGCATGGCAGGGCTGAGCTGTCGCTGCTGGCCGACGAATTTGCGGCTTTCACCATGGTGTTGCTGCGATTTTTGGCCTTCCCACCAGCAGCTTCGTCACCGGCTGGGACTGCGCGTTCTGCGCCGTTGAGAGCGCCGGCCCCGCCTTCAATGGTGTTGCCTGCGACCAAGCTTGTGGCCCCTGTGTCTTCTGTGCCCTCTGTGCGTCCCCTGCCGCCTGTGCCGCAGGAGACCGTCATGCCAGCGCCACCTCGGTCTCAGCCGGCGGCCGTGTCTGCGGAACCGGTCGCCGCCACGGTGCATGCAGTGGACGCAGCGTTGGGAGATCGGTGGGATGCCCTCGTTCGTCAATGGATAGACGGCGGCCTGGTCAGCGGACTGACACGCGAGCTGGCCTGGCAGGCGGGCCTGGAGTCGGTCCGGGCAGGTCCACCGCCCGTGTGGACGTTGCGGGTGGAGCACGAGTCGCTGCGATCGGCGGCCCTGCAAGAGAAGTTGCAGGCCCTGCTGGCTCAGACCTTGGGTGACGCATTGAAGTTGGAGCTGGTGCCAGGGGCCGCCTCTGACACGCCCGCGCGCAGAGAGGCTGCGTTGCGGGCTCAAAGGCAACAGGCGGCGGAGGCGGCCATTCGTCAGGACCCTGGCGTGATCGAATTGTTGAAACAGTACAAATCAGCCCGAGTGGTCCCGGGTTCGGTCAAGCCGCGATGATCATGTGCATGTGCATGTGCATGACCGAAGATGCAAACGTTGAATTGAAAGGAATGGTTCCATGATGAAAGGCCAATTGGCAGGGCTGATGAAGCAGGCCCAAGCCATGCAAGACAATCTCAAACGAGCGCAGGATGAATTGGGCTCGATCGAGGTGGAGGGGCAGGCCGGGTCCGGCTTGGTCAAGGTGCTCATGACCTGTAAACACGAGGTGCGTCGCGTGAACCTGGACCCGAGCTTGCTGGCCGATGACAAGGAGATGCTCGAGGATCTCGTGGCGGCAGCCTTCAACGATGCCGTTCGTCGCGTCGAGCAGGTCACGCAAGAAAAGATGTCCAAAGTGACCGCCGGCATGCCGCTGCCGCCGGGCATGAAGCTGCCGTTCTGAGACCCCGGTCAACATGGCAGAACCCACGCTGGAGGGGCTGATCGAGGCCTTGCGTCGCCTGCCTGGGGTGGGTCCACGCTCGGCCCAGCGCATGGCGTGGCATCTGCTGCAGCATGATCGCCCTGCCGTGACCGTCTTGGCCCAGGCCCTGACGGCGAGCGCGCAGCGCATTGGCCACTGTGAACGCTGCCACACCTTCACCGAGCATGCGCTTTGTGCGACCTGCGCTGACGCCAGCCGAGATCCTCGCCAACTGTGTGTCATTGAGTCTCCGTCCGATCAGGCGGTGCTGGAGCGCACGGGAAGTTTTAAGGGTTTGTACTTTGTCCTGCTGGGGCGCATCAGCCCCATGGATGGCATCGGCCCGGAGGCGATTGGGCTGACGAAGCTGCTGGACCGGGTTCACGATGGACAAGTGCAAGAGGTCATCGTGGCCACCGGATTCACAGCCGAAGGAGAGGCCACGGCTCACGCCATCACCGCGGCGCTGAAACCGCATGGGGTGAAGGTCACGCGGCTCGCGCGGGGCGTGCCCGCTGGCAGCGAAATTGAGTATGTGGATCTGGGCACCATCGCCCATGCGCTGATGGACAGACGCTGACAGCAGGGCTAACGTGGGGCGGGGCGCGAGGCGTCTTGCGCCATTCGGACCTTGCCTGTCGGCTTGGTTTTTGGGGGTGTCTTTCCTTTGGCGGCTCCCTTTTTTGCGGGCTTTTTCACCGCTTCTGGGGCCAGGGCCAAGATCCCGTTTTGAGCCACCTCCAGCGTCACGTCTTTCGTGCTGTGGGCTGCGCGAGGAATCAGCAGCGTGGAGCCCGCCTTGAGGATCATGCGCGCCGGTATGCGATTGACTTCTCTCAATTTGGCCTCTGGCATGCCGACCAGTTTGGCTGCCTCGGCCGGCTTCATGGACTTTGGCGTGACCCAAGCCGTCCAAGAGGCGGCCGGCCCGCGAAAGTCCGCCCATTCGCGAATGAAGCGATTGGCGTTGTCATAGGGCAGCAGCAACCGCGGCGTGCCGGCGGCCAAAATGACGGGCTTGTTGAGCTGGGGATTGAGCGCTTGAAAATCTTCCAGCGACAGCCCGGCCAGACGTGCTGCCAGCGACACGTCAATGTCGCGGTCAATCGGCACTGACAAGAAAAACGGGTGGTTGTGCAACTCTGGCAGGCTCAAACCGAATGATTGCGGCCGCATCACGATGTTTTTGACCGCCTGCAGCTTGGGCAGATAGTTGCGTGTTTCATCGGGCATGCTCAAGGACTCGTAGCCCGAGGGCAACCCTGCTCGCTGGTTTTTGGCGATCGCGCGTTGGACGTTGCCTTGCCCCCAGTTGTACGCAGCCAATGCCAATTGCCAATCGCCGAAGTTCTTCTGAAGCACTTGCAGGTAATCGAGCGCGGCGCGCGTGGAGGCCAAAACGTCGCGGCGGTCATCTCGGAAAACGTTTTGCTTGAGCTCAAAGTCTTTGCCGGTCGCAGGCATGAATTGCCACATCCCGGATGCCCGAGCCACTGACAGGGCCTGTGGATTGAAGGCGCTTTCGATGAAAGGCAAAAGGGCCAGCTCGGACGGCATGCCCCGCGATTCCACTTCTTCGATGATGTGGAACAAATATCGGCCGCCTCGCTGGGTCATGCGCTCGACGTAGTCAGGTCGCGAGCTGTACCAGGCCTCCCACTTTCTGACCAGGTCGCTGTCGAGGTCGGACATCGCGAAGCCCGATTTCACCCGCTCCCACAAATCGCGCCGTGCGGTGGCCTCGGGATCCAGATCGAGCCTTCTTGCGATCGCAGGGGGCCCGGGTGGGACGGTCGCAGCAGGCTCGATGATGCTG
>RFSP01000154.1 GCA_009923895.1 Betaproteobacteria bacterium
CAAACGCATGTTGTTGGCGCAAAAAGCCTACGCCGAAGGCGCCTTGGCTTTGCAACTGTATTGCGCACGCCTGATCGATGAACAACGCACAGGCGCAAGGCCAGAGGCTGAAGAGGCCGCGGTGTTGTTGGACGTCCTCACCCCGATTGCCAAGAGCTGGCCCAGCGAGTGGTGTTTGGAGGGCAACTCTCTGGCCATCCAAGTCCATGGGGGCTACGGCTACACCCGAGACTTTGCCGTGGAGCAGTATTGGCGGGACAACCGCCTCAACATGATTCACGAAGGCACCCACGGCATTCAAGCCCTTGATTTGCTGGGTCGCAAGGTGGTCTTGAATGACGGTGCGGGACTGCGACTGCTGATGTCACGGGTGTCACACACCATCGCTCGAGCCAGACAACAGGCCCAGTTGGAATCTTTTGCGGTACAACTGCAGGAAGCCTGCGACCAGATCTCTCGGGGCACTCAACAAGCTTGGGAAGGCAGCGACCCCGAAGCCGTGCTGGCCAATGCGACCCCTTATCTGCAGGCCTTCGGGCATTGGGTTTTGGCCTGGATATGGCTGGATGTGGTGCTCGCAGATCAAGGTCCGAGACAATTCCAAGCCAGCACAGAGGCTTCAGCCGCCTCCATGGGGCGAATGTCGGCCTTGCGTTACTTCTTCGCCTACGAGTTGCCCAAGCTGTCAGCTTGGCTGGGAGTTGTGGCTCGACGCGAAGACGTCTGTCGTGCCATGCAAGAAGATTGGTTTTAAAGATTCGTTTTTTTCAGGGAGCGCGTTGACATGTCCACCCCCACGTTGAAGTTGTTTGACCTGACAGGCCAGGTGGCATTGGTCACCGGAGGTTCCCGCGGCTTGGGGCTGCAGATTGCACAAGCGTTGGGGGAGGCTGGGGCGCGTGTCATGCTCACGGCCCGCAAGTTGGATGAATTGAATTCGGCAGCGGCGCAGCTGAAGTCTTTGGGCATTGACGCCCATGTGGTGGCCGCCGACTCCAGCGAGCCCGAGCAGATTCACGGCGTGGTGGAGCACACCCTTGAGCGACTGGGCACCATTGACATCCTGGTCAACAATGCTGGCGCCACGTGGGGGGCTCCCGCCGAGGACCATCCGCTGTCGGCTTGGGACAAGGTCATGAACCTCAACATTCGCAGCTTGTTTCTCTACGCGCAGGCCGTGGGCAAGTTATCGATGTTGCCCAAAAAATATGGGCGCATCATCAACATCGCATCGATCGCCGGGTTGGCGGGATCCTTGGACATGCAATTCATTGCCTACGGCACCAGCAAGGGTGCGGTGGTCAATTTCACGCGCACCTTGGCAGGCGAGTGGGGGCAGCACGGCATCACGGTCAACGCCCTGGCGCCAGGCTTCTTCCCCAGCAAGATGACGCGAGCCACCTTGGCCGCGTATGGGCAAGAGCGTTTGGCAGCCTTGGCGCCGTTGCGGCGCTTGGGCGATGACGACGATCTCAAAGGGGCTGCGTTGCTCTTTGCCAGCGCGGCGGGCAAACACATCACCGGACAAATTCTGGCAGTCGATGGCGGCGTGAGCGCCGTCCATGCGGGCTGAGGGCGAGAAAATCCAAAGGCTTTCCATCATGCGTAACGTTCAAATTCAACTGGCCTCCAGACCTCTGGGCGAGCCTGTGGTCGACAATTTCAAAACCATCGAGCTTGAAGTGCCCGACCTCCAGGAAGGCCAGGTCTTGGTGCGCCACCACTACCTCAGTCTCGATCCGTACATGCGCGGTCGAATGAACGAAGGCAGGAGTTACGCGCAGCCTCAGCCCCTCAATGAGGTCATGATCGGAGGCACGGTGGGCGTGGTCGAGGCCTCCAGACACCCCCGTTATCAGGTCGGGGATCGTGTGGTGGGGATGGGCGGATGGCAGCTTTACTCCATCGTCGACGGCGAGGGACATGCTCTGCACAAAGTCGATGACTCGGTCATTCCACTGTCGGCCTACCTCGGCCCGGTGGGCATGCCGGGTGTCACTGCCTGGGTCGGGCTGAACGAGATCATTGCGCCGCGCGAGGCAGAGACGGTGGTGGTCAGCGCTGCCAGTGGGGCTGTGGGCAGCGTGGTGGGCCAGCTGGCCAAAGCGCGGGGCTGCAGGGTGGTGGGCATTGCCGGAGGACCCGACAAGTGTGACTACGTCACCCGCACCTTGGGCTTTGATGCCTGCATCGATCACAAGATCCATGGTGATCTCAAAAGCATGTCCACCGCGTTGAAGGCGGCATGTCCAGGCGGGATTGACGGTTATTTTGAAAACGTCGGCGGAACCATTCTGGATGCGGTCATGTTGCGCATGAATGCCTTTGGACGCATTGCTGTGTGCGGCATGATTGCGGGCTACAACGGTGAG
The DNA here is from genome assembly GCA_009923895.1 of Betaproteobacteria bacterium. Taxonomy (GTDB): domain Bacteria; phylum Pseudomonadota; class Gammaproteobacteria; order Burkholderiales; family Burkholderiaceae_C; genus Rubrivivax. Next base: position 2,373 of record RFSP01000154.1, read on the forward strand.
CCTTTGCCCATGGCCCACCCCTCGCTCATTTTGGTCTCTCGTCTCAAGGTACAAGGCTTTATCGTCAGCGAGCACATGCACTTGTGGTCGTCTGCGCTCAAGGAATTGGGGGCCATGGTCGCCACAGGCCGTCTGAAGTACCGGGAGAGCATCTCCCAGGGCCTTGCGTCGGCGCCCGAGGCCTTTTTGGGCTTGCTCAAAGGCAAGAACTTTGGCAAGCAATTGGTCAAGCTCACTTGATACAGCAGGCCCTGCATTTAGATCATGCAATCTTTGTCCTGGCATTGGTCGAGCTTCAATGACTTGGGGGTCGACCGGCTGTACGACGCGTTGTCGTTGAGATGTCGGGTCTTCATATTGGAGCAGGGCCCCTACCTGGATCCCGACGGCCTGGACCGCCACAGCGACCACCTGCTGGGCTACTCACCCTCGGGACAGTTGCACGCCTATTTGCGAGTGGTCGCTCCCGGATTCAAGTACGTTGAACCTTCTATCGGCCGAGTGATCACGGCCGCGGATATTCGGGGTCAGGGTCTGGGGCGGCAGTTGGTGGCCGAAGGCGTGCGTGGCTGCAGGCAGAGATGGCCAGGAAGGGCCATTCGCATCAGCGCGCAATCCCATTTGCAGGCGTTCTATGCCGAGTTTGGATTTGTTGCAGTGGGCAGCGAATATCTGGAAGATGACATTCCCCACCTGGAGATGGTCTGTCATGACCGTTGAACCCCATTTCGATCCACCACCCAGGACACATTGATATGTCTGCATCACCACTGAAGGGCGGCACGGCCGTCATCACCGGCGCGGGTTCAGGTTTTGGCTTGGAGTTGGCACGACTGGCCGCTGCCTCGGGCATGCGGCTGGTGTTGGTCGACATACAGCAAGATGCGCTCGATCGTGCCGAGGCTGAGCTTCGGTCCGCGGGTGCCGAGGTGTGGGCACAGGCTGTCAATGTGGCCCACGCCCAAGAGATGGAGCGATTGGGTGAGGGCACCTTGAGCCGTTTTGGCGCGCCGACCTTGGTGTTCAACAACGCGGGTGTGGCGACTGGGGGTCTCCTTTGGGAGGCGTCATCCAGCGATTGGAGCTGGGTATTGGGTGTGAACTTGATGGGGGTGGTGCATGGCGTGCGCGTTTTCACACCCATGATGTTGGAGGCCGCTCGAGCCGACCCTGGATTTCGCGCGCACATCGTCAACACGGCCAGCATGGCGGGCTTGGTCAACGCACCCAACATGGGCGTCTACAACGTGTCCAAGCATGCGGTGGTGTCCTTGAGTGAAACCCTCTACCAAGACCTCCGTTTGATCACCGATCAAGTCCATGCCCACGTGTTGTGCCCATTCTTTGTGCCCACAGGCATCAGCCAAAGCCATCGCAATCGACCCGCCGATTTGTCTGAGCCCCATCGCAAACCCACGGCGAGTCAGTTGATCGGTCAGGCCATGAGCGACAAAGCCGTTCTCAGCGGCAAGGTGAGTGCGGCCGAAGTGGCCCAAAGGGTGATGGCGGCGGTGGCGGCCAAGGACTTCTACATCTACAGCCATCCCAAAGCCCTGCGCAGCGTACAAACACGCATGGAAGACGTGATGACGGGCCGCAATCCCACCGACCCTTTTGAGGATCGACCCGAACTCGGTCAGAAGTTGCGCGACGCGTTGAAGTCCGGCACTGCTTGAAGACTGCAGTCGGTGGTCGCAGCTACCAGCTGGACTCGCGCTCGGGTGTGGCGCCGATTCGGTGGATGGACAGGTCGGCGCCTTCGTATTCCTCTTCCGCTGTCAGCCGCAATCCGGTGACTGCTTTCAAAACACCGTAAACCACCAAGCCAGAGAGCAGGGCCCAGCCCACTCCCATGAGCGTCCCGATGAGTTGCGCCGCAATCGAGACTCCGCCGGCGCCACCCAGGGTCGACAGACCGAAGATTCCGCAAGCCACCCCGCCCCAAGCGCCACACAAGCCGTGCAAGGGCCAAACCCCCAGCACATCATCGATCTTCCATCGGTTCTGTGTGAGCGTGAACAGCTTGACGAAAATGGCGCCCGCAACACCTCCCACCACCAAAGCGCCTGCCGGGTGCATGACATCCGATCCCGCACACACGGCCACCAAGCCTGCCAAGGGGCCGTTGTAGGCAAACCCTGGGTCGTTGCGGCCCAGCACCACGGCCACCAGCGTGCCGCCCGCCATGGCCATGAGCGAGTTGACCGCCACCAAGCCTGAAATCTTGTCGACGGTTTGCGCGCTCATGACATTGAATCCAAACCAACCCACCGCCAAGACCCACGCTCCCAAGGCCAAGAACGGAATGCTCGAAGGGGGATGGGCGCTCATCGCGCCGTCTTTGCGATACCGGTTGGATCGGGCACCCAAAAGAAGAACCGCGACCAAACCGATCCACCCTCCCAACGCATGGACCACCACGCTGCCTGCAAAGTCATGAAATTCAAAGCCCGTGGTGGACTTGATCCATGCCTGAATGCCAAAGGCGCCGTTCCAGGCCACGCCTTCAAACAGGGGGTAGAACAACCCCACCAGCACCGCGGTGGCC
>RFSP01000155.1 GCA_009923895.1 Betaproteobacteria bacterium
AGCAGCAGGGAGATCGCCGCGGGGGTCACGCCCGACACGCGAGAGGCTTGGCCCAGGGTTTGCGGCCGGTGTTTGGCCAACTTCTGGCGGACCTCAAAAGACAGGGCGGTGACGGCGTCGTAGTCCAAATCGGCGGGCAGGGCCAGGTGCTCATACTGCGCCGCGCGGGCCACTTCGTCTTGCTGCTTGTCGATGTATCCGGCGTACTTGGTGGCGATTTCCACCTGCTCAATCACCTGCATGGCCAGCCCTGCGTCGGGTTCCACTCCCAAATCCGCCGCGACGGTTTCACGTGAAACATGGACATCGGGTTGGGCCAGTGAGGCCATTTTCGCGACTTGGGCCACGACATCAAAGGTCACCCCTGGGCGGCGCAGGAGCTCCAGCAGGTTGTACTCGCGCTCCAAGGTCGTTCCCAACAGAGACTGTGCATGGTCGGCCGCCAGGTTGCCGGGGTGCACCCAGGTCGATTTGAGCTTTTGTGTTTCACGTGAAACCGCGTCGCGTTTGCGGTTGAACACGTCCCAACGTGCGTCATCCACCAGACCCAGCTGACGCCCCAGCTCGGTGAGGCGCATGTCGGCATTGTCCTCGCGCAGCTGGAGTCGGTACTCCGCCCGGCTGGTGAACATGCGGTAGGGCTCGGTCACGCCGCGGGTGATCAAGTCGTCCACCAAGACCCCAAGGTAGGCTTGGTCCCGACGCAATGTGCAAGGGGCTTCGCCGCGGACCTTCAGCGCCGCGTTGACCCCCGCGTACAAGCCTTGGGCGGCGGCCTCCTCATAGCCGGTGGTGCCGTTGATCTGCCCCGCAAAAAAGAGCCCCTCAATGGCCCGGGTTTCAAAGGAGGGCTGGAGCTCGCGCGGGTCGAAGTAGTCGTACTCGATGGCGTAACCCGGCCGCAGGATGTGGGCCTGTTCCAGGCCGGCGATCGATTGGACCGCGGCGATTTGAATGTCAAAGGGCAGGGAGGTGGAGATGCCGTTGGGGTAAAACTCGTGGGTGGTCAGGCCCTCGGGCTCCAGAAAGATCTGGTGGCTTTCTTTGTTGGCAAACCGGTTGATTTTGTCTTCAATGCTCGGGCAGTAGCGAGGACCCACTCCTTCTATCACCCCCGTAAACATTGGGCTTCTGTCAAAGCCGCTGCGAATGATGGCGTGGGTGCGCTCGTTGGTGTGGGTGATCCAGCAGGGGATTTGTTGCGGATGCTGGCGGGCGTGGCCCAGAAAACTGAAGACGGGCATGGGCGTGGTGGGGGGCTCCCCATGGGGCCCCGGCACGCCATCGCCAGGCTGCTCTTGCAGCCGAGAAAAGTCGATCGTGCGGCCATCAATGCGCGGGGGCGTGCCGGTTTTGAGCCGCCCCTGTGGCAATTTCAGCTCTTTGAGTCGGGCCGACAAGGCCACGGCCGGGGGGTCACCTGCGCGGCCCGCGCTGTGATGCTGCAAGCCGATGTGTACCCGGCCATCCAAGAAGGTGCCCGCCGTCAACACCACAGCGCTCGCCTCAAAACGAACACCGGACTGCGTGACCGCGCCCACCACCCGACCGCCTTGCACGAGCAGGTCGTCCACGCCGGCCTGAAAGAGCCACAGGTGGGGCTGGTTTTCGAGCCGACGGCGTATGGCTGCGCGGTACAGCACGCGATCGGCCTGCGCGCGGGTGGCCCGCACGGCCGGCCCCTTGGAGCCGTTGAGGATGCGAAATTGGATGCCCGCCTCGTCAGTGGCCGCGGCCATGGCGCCGCCCAGGGCATCGACTTCCTTGACCAAATGGCCTTTGCCGATGCCGCCAATGGACGGGTTGCAACTCATCTGGCCCAGCGTCTCAATGTTGTGCGTGAGCAACAGTGTGGTGCGGCCCATGCGTGCCGAGGCGAGGGCGGCCTCGGTGCCCGCATGGCCACCGCCCACCACAATCACTTCAAAACGCTTGGGAAACAACACCGCCGGGGGCCCTTTTGGCAACGAGGGGGGCTTGCAAAAATGCAAACCACCGATTTTAGAGAAGGTGGGCCGATTGCGGACCGTCAGCCCAGCAGCTTTTTAAGCTCGCCGCTGTCGTGCAGCGCCTGGAGGTCTTGGTATCCGCCGATCAGCACGCCGTTGACAAACACCATGGGGAAGGTGGGCCAACCGGTCCACATCTTCAGCGCATTGCGTCGACGCCACAAGCTCATGTAGCCACCGTACTCGAGGTACTGGTGGGCGATCCCGGCGCGGTCGAGCAGTTGGCGGGCCTTTTTGGGAAACGGGTTGCCCTTCATGCCCACCACCACCACCGCATGGGATTGGATGGCGTGTTGAACCTCCTGCACGATGGCGCGTTCATGATCGGCCACCCGCGCGCGAATGGCGGGGTGCAACTGGGCTTCATCCAAAACGGCTCGGGGCATGGCGCACCTCCAAAAAGTATTCACCGGTAAATCGGAGTATCGTCGCAGGTTTTCAACCCCCCACGCGGTGTTTGCGTCGTTTTCATGAAGCTCTACTACAGCCCTGGCGCTTGTTCTTTAAGTCCTCACATCGTCTTGAAAGAAGCCGGCCTGCCTTTCGAAGCCGTGCTGGCCAGCACCAAGACGCACAAATTGGCGGATGGCACCGACTACTACACAGTCAACCCCAAAGGCTATGTGCCCTTGTTGGAGCTCGACAACGGCGAGCGTTTGTCCGAAGGCCCCGCCATCGTGCAGTACATCGCCGACCAGGTGCCCGACAAAAAACTTGCTCCGCCGGCAGGCACCATGGCCCGCTATCGACTCATGGAGTGGCTCAACTTCATTTCAACCGAAGTTCACAAAGCCTTCAGCCCGCTGTTCACACCGGGCATGCCCGAAGAAGGCAAGACGCTGGCACGGCAGCGATTGATGGGGCGGTTCGCCTACATCGACGCCCAACTGGCCAAGACCCCGTACCTCATGGGCGAGCACTTCAGCGTGCCCGATGCCTACCTGTACACCACCACGCGATGGGGCGCGTATGTGGGGGTGGATTTGAGTGGTTTTGCTCACCTGCAAGCCTTTATTGCACGCATGCGTGAACGTCCTGCGGTGCAAGCAGCTCTCCAGGCCGAGGGCCTGTCCTGAACGATGGACCGCCTGCACCGCCCCTTTCGCTTCGGCTCGATGCGCCCCTCCATGCGCAACCCCATGCACCTCTCAATCCGCCGCTCGACCCTGATCGCTGCGGCCGTCGCTTGCACCCTGACGCCCATGGCTTGGTCACCCGCTTGGGCACAAAGTGGAGCACCCAGTGGGACACAAAGCGCCAGCAGCCCCGCGGCCGCCGTCGCGCCCCGCGTGGTCAATGTGCCGAGCCCAGCCCCTGCGGTGGCAGCAACACCTGGAGCCAAGGCGGCCCCTGTGGCTGCATCGGCTGCACCGGTTGCTCCACTGGGTACAGCTGCGGCTACTGCACTGGCTAATGCACCGACTGCAGCATCCGCTGCCACACCGGCGGCCTCCGAAGCGCAGGCGGCCAGCGCCGCGTCGAGCGCTGCGGAGATGGCCGCTTCGGCCAGCGTGGAGCCCCGCGGTCCCGCGCTGCTCACGCCCAGCCCCGCATCGAGCCTGACTCAGTTGGCCTTGTCCTTCTTGGGCGTGGCTGCCGCTTTGTTGGGGATGGCGTGGCTGGTGCGCTGGCGCCGTCAACAAAGCAGCCCCACGGCGGACGGGCCGGCGTTCCAAGTGGTGAGCTCTTTGGCATTGGGCGGGCGAGACCGTCTGCACCTGGTGCAAGTGGCCCAGCAGTTTTTTGTGGTGGGCCACACCCCGTCGCAAATCACTTTCTTGACCGAGGTAAAACCGCCCCCTCAAGAGCCCTCCACCTCCAGCCAACCACCGTCATGGAACGAAGCTCAAGATTCCATGAACGCGTTTTTCAAGCAGGTGGAGCAGACCCGGACTTGAGCAATCGCTCGCAGGTGTTGCGCTGACCGTCGGCGGTCTCGACGGTGGAGCACACCGATTGCAGTTGCTGGCGCAACCGGTTCAGCGTGGCCGTGCGCGAGCCGTCCTTGTTCCACTCGGTCAGCTTCTGACTCACCCGCATCAAAGAGCGCGCGCTGCGCTCGTAGAACGACCCTTTGTCCTTGGCCGCTTCGCTGAAAAGTTGAGACGCGGTCTTTTCGATCTGCGCCGCATCAGCGGGCGACAAGTCCACCAAGGCCGCCAGGTAGCCGGCTCCCCATTGCAATCGCGTGGCGGGGCCTTCGCTCTTTTGGAAAGACTGCTGGTACCACGACAGCGCTTCCTCTTTCTTGCCTTGTTTGCGCGCGTTGCTGCCCAACTGGCTCATCAAGTAATAAGGCGAGTGGCTCTTGGACAGGTTGGCTTTGAGCAGGGCTTCGCTTTCTGCCCAAAGACCGGCCTGGCCCAGCATGTAGCCGGCCGAAGTGATGACGGCTTGTCGCTCGTAGCCATCGCTGATTTCGCGGTCCATGCGGGCCGCCATCTCGCGCACCTCTCGCAGGAGGTTTTCTGGCAATTTGGGGTGGACCACGTCCTTGCCCTGGCCCAAGCGGGCCAACTCCAAACGCGCGACCAAGGCGCCCACACGGTCTGAGCGAGACAGCGTGGCGTCGGCTTGCAAGCGCGCCAATGCCGTGTCCATTTGGGCAGACAAACCGGCGCGGTCGGGGCCTTCTTCGGGGGTCAAGACTTTGACCAGCGCGCCAGCAAAATTGGTCAACACATCCATGTGATTGCGCGACTGCCTGGGGTCCGCAAGGACCGCATTCACGCGCTCGCGCAAGGCCGCATCGGGCTTGAGGCCTTGGGTCTCGTCACTCAGCGCCAATGCTTTGAGCCACAAACGCGTGGTGGTCTCGGCGTCCACCGCGCCAGCACTGCGCCGGGCCAGTTCGGCCACCACGGTGGCGCGCTCAGACGTGGGCACCAATTGGCCCTCGTCGAGGTCCCAT
>RFSP01000156.1 GCA_009923895.1 Betaproteobacteria bacterium
GCGCGCTACGACGACCCGTTGCTGGAGGAGGCTGGCCTGGTGATTGTCCAAGGTGACGAAGGGCCAGAACAAAAGCGATACGACCGCTTCCGGGACCGGATCATGTTTCCGATTCGGTCGGTCAAAGGGGAAGTCATTGGCTTCGGTGGGCGGGTCCTCGATGCGGGCGAGCCCAAGTACTTGAACTCTCCAGAAACACCCGTCTTCGTCAAAGGCCGTGAGCTGTACGGTCTGTATGAAGCGCGGGCGTCATTGCGGGAAAAGGGCTATGCCCTGGTGGTGGAAGGCTATATGGACGTGGTGGCACTGGCCCAATGGGGTTTCGGCAACGCCGTGGCCACCCTGGGGACCGCCTGCACGGCCGACCATGTCAAAAAGCTGCTGCGGTTCACCGATCACGTGGTGTTCAGCTTTGACGGCGATGCGGCAGGACGACGCGCCGCCGCGCGAGCGCTGGAGGCAGCCCTGCCCCACGTCAACGACTTGCGCACCTTCAGATTCCTCTTCTTGCCTGCGGAACATGACCCGGACTCTTACGTGCGCGAGTTCGGCCAAGCCTCCTTCGAGGATCAGGTGAGCGCTGCGGTTCCTTTGTCAGCCCAGTTGGTCCACCAGTGCAGCGAGGGCCTGGATCTGACCCAGGCTGAGGGTCGCGCGCGCATGCTGGCTCAGGCGCGACCCTTGTGGTCGGCCCTGCCCTCCTGCGCCCTGAAGACCCAAATTCTGGCGGCCTTGGCTCGCACCGCTGAGATGCCCCTGGACGAGTTGTCGCGGCTTTGGGGCTTGAGCGCCGGACCTTCCAACAAACCCAGTCGTCCTGGATGGTCTGCCCGATCCGCGCCTGCGTCACCTGCGCGGCCCCTCACCCGCACTCCTCAAGACCAGCTGGTTCGAATCCTCATGGCGAATGCGGGACTGTGGGACTCGTTATCGCCCGAGGACCACGAGCTGCTGTCGGAGGTTCCTTCTTGGCAAGGGCTGGCATTGCAATGGCTGGAGCGCACCTTGACCGACCAAGGCGTTCAAGAATGGCCGGTGTTGCGACAACAGCTCGCCGAACAGGCCGAGCCCTTTGCCGAGAAGGTGTTGCAGTTGATCGATGGCTCCGACATTGTCATCACCACGTCGGCGGAGGACCTTGGCAGCGCCTTGCAGCAGCTTCGGCGCTCCTTGACGCTGGAGAAGGCAGACACCTTGCGATTGCTGGGACGCAGATGAATGGCCCCGGGCTTTGACGCCAGGTGGGCCTTTGAGGCATAATTACTGGTTGTTGAAGCGGCAAGAGTGGCAGCAGCACCTCCGGACCCCGGCCGGCCCCTGACAGGGTTTCCAAAATCAGGCCAAACTTTCCCGCAAGGGCTGCACCCATCCTCAGTCCACGCGATCTTGCCAGCCCGACAGTCTTGAAGCACCCCGTTTCGCACCGGGTGCTTTCTTTCGTGTCCATTCGCCAAGGCGGGTCGCTGCGAAAGGTGACTGCATTGTCGGGCCGCATCCATCTCACCCCATCCAGGTTCAGAGGACACGTATGAGCACCAAGAAAACGGCTGCCAAGCCCCTTGCCAAAACCGCTGCCAAAACTGCTGGCAAACCTTCTGGCAAGGCCGAGGTCAAGAAGCCGGTCAAGCCCTTGGCTCCAGCCAAAGGGGCCACAGCCAAAGCCTCAACCAAAGCAGCCGCCAAGCCCGCACCCAAACCTGCGGCCAAGACCGCTGCAAAACCTTCCGCAAAACCGGCCGGCAAACCCGTTGTCAAGCCGTCCGTAAAACAGCCTTCGAAGCCTGCCGCAAAACCGTCTGCGAAGGTCGCTGCCAAACCTGCTGCAAAGCCCGCTGCGAAGCCGGCTACAAAGCCTTCTACAAAGCCCTCCCCCAAGGTGGCCGCCAAGCCGTCTACGCCGGCGGCCGCCAAGCCGGTTGCCAAGCCGACTGCCAGCCCGTCAGCCAAGACCCCAGCCAAGTCCTCAGCCAAGACAGCTGCAAAACCAGTCAGCACTCCCGCTTCAAAGGTCTCCGCCAAACCCATGGCCAAACCCATCCCTGGGCCCAAGTCGGGCTCGGGCAAGAAAGGGCCTGCGGCCAAAAAGGGCGAGGAACCCAGCGACGACCTCATTGACGACGGTTCAGACTTTGAGGGCGGCGACGAAGCTGAAGCGGCCGAGATCGAAGAAGCGGAGAAAGCCAAAGCCAAACCGTTGCGCATGAAGGTTTCGCGCGCCAAGGAGCGCGCCTTGATGCGCGAATTCGGCTTGGACGAAGCCACCCTCACCGAAGAAGAAGTCGCCAAGCGCCGGCTCGAGCTCAAAACGCTCATCAAGATGGGCAAGACGCGCGGCTTCCTGACCCACCAGGAGATCAACGACCACTTGCCCGAAAAGCTGGTCAATGAAGAGATCTTGGAGGCCATCATCTCCATGCTCAATGACATGGGAATCGCCGTGTATGAGCAGGCGCCAGATGCGGCCACGCTGCTGATCGCCGGCGGTGCCACCTCCACGGCCACCGAAGAAGAAGCCGAGGAGGCAGCCGAAGCGGCGCTGTCCACGGTCGATTCTGAATTCGGTCGCACCACCGACCCCGTGCGCATGTACATGCGCGAGATGGGCACCGTGGAACTGCTGACCCGCGAAGGTGAAATCGAGATTGCCAAACGGATCGAGGGCGGTCTGCAAGCCATGATGCATGCGATCAGCATCTCACCCACCACCATCGCCGAGATTTTGGCCATGGCAGACAAGATTGCGGCTGGTGAGCAGCCCATCTCTGAGGTGGTGGATGGCTTTGTCTCCACCGACGAGGCCGACGACTATGTAGCCGAAGAAGACTTCGACGAATTCGACGAAGAAGATGACGATGACGGTCAAGGAGGCAGCAAAGCCCTGACGAAGAAGCTCGAAGAGCTCAAGACCCAGGCGTTGGAGAAGTTCTCCACCTTGCGTGTGCATTTCGACAAGATGCGCAAGGCCTTCGAGAAAGACGGCTATCAGTCCCCTTCCTACAACCGTGCTCAACAGGCCATCAGCGATGACCTGATGACCATCCGATTCACGGTCAAGACCATCGAGAGGCTCTGCGGCATCCTCAGGTCACAGGTCGATGACGTGCGACGTTACGAGCGCGAGCTGCGTCGCATCGTGGTGGACAAATGTGGCATGCCGCAAGACTATTTCATCAAGACCTTCCCAGCAAACGCCTTGAACCTCAAGTGGGCTGAACGTGAGATCGCTTCTGGCAAGCCCTACAGCTCGGTCCTGGCTCGCAACCTGCCTCCTGTGCAGGAATTGCAGCAAAAACTGATCGACCTGCAAGCCCGTGCCGTGGTGCCGCTTGAAGACCTCAAGCTCATCAACAAGCGCATGAACGAAGGCGAGCGGGCTTCTCGCTACGCCAAAAGAGAGATGATTGAGGCCAACTTGCGTCTGGTCATCTCCATTGCCAAGAAGTACACCAACCGAGGCCTGCAATTCCTGGATCTCATCCAAGAGGGCAATATTGGCTTGATGAAGGCGGTGGACAAGTTCGAGTACCGCCGCGGCTACAAGTTCTCGACCTACGCCACTTGGTGGATTCGCCAGGCCATCACCCGCTCTATTGCCGACCAGGCACGCACCATTCGCATTCCGGTGCACATGATCGAAACCATCAACAAGATGAACCGACTGTCTCGGCAGCACCTGCAGGAGTTTGGCTACGAGCCCGACGCGCCCACGCTTGCTGAGAAGATGGAAATTCCTGAGGACAAGATCCGCAAGATCATGAAGATCGCCAAGGAGCCCATCTCCATGGAGACCCCGATCGGCGACGACGATGACTCGCACTTGGGCGATTTCATCGAAGACACCAACAACACGGCGCCCATCGAGGCGGCCATGCAGGCGGGCTTGCGCGACGTGGTCAAGGACATCTTGGACAGCCTCACCCCCCGCGAGGCCAAGGTCTTGAGAATGCGTTTTGGCATCGAGATGAGCACCGATCACACACTCGAAGAAGTGGGCAAACAGTTTGACGTCACGCGCGAGCGCATCCGGCAAATCGAGGCCAAGGCCATCCGCAAGCTCAAGCATCCCAGCCGCTCAGACAAATTGCGCACCTACTTGGACAACCTGTAAATCGCATCCAGGCACCAGGTACTGCCCATGTCCTTCCGTCCGGAGCCCCCTTATGTCCATGGCACGCCCCAAAAAACGGGCGTGCTGCTGGTCAATTTGGGCAGCCCTGATGAGGCCACACCCGCCGCCACCCGGCGCTATTTGCGTGAGTTTTTGAGCGATCCGCGGGTGGTGGAGATCCCGCCTGCAGTGTGGTGGCCCATTCTCCACGGCATCATCTTGCGCACCCGACCTGCAAAGTCAGCGGCCAAGTACGCCACCATCTGGACGCCTCAGGGCTCGCCCCTGGTCACCGGAACCGACCGGCTCGCCCAGGGCGTGGCCAGCGCCCTGACAGCCGCTGGGAAGCCCTGGGTGGTTGAATTCGCCATGCGTTATGGCAACCCGTCGGTCGCATCCCGGTTGACGCGCCTTCGCGAGGCGGGGGCGACCCGGATCCTGATCCTGCCGCTGTACCCCCAATATTCCGCGGCCACGACGGCCAGCATTTTCGATGCCGTGTCGCAATGGTCCCTCAAGGCGCGGTGGGTCCCGGAGTTTCGTTTTGTCCACCAGTACCACGACCACCCCGCTTACATTCAAGCACTTGAGCGCAGCGTGCGCAGTCACTGGAACCGAGAAGGCCGCTCTCCTTTGCTGGTGATGACCTTTCATGGTCTGCCCGAACGGTCTCTCAAACTCGGAGACCCCTACCACTGCGAGTGCCACAAAACCGCCCGTTTGTTGGCGCAAAGTCTGGGACTCCAAGACCACGAGTACCGGGTCACGTTCCAAAGTCGATT
>RFSP01000157.1 GCA_009923895.1 Betaproteobacteria bacterium
TATGGGGTGTGAGCCGGTAGTGCGCCCACTGCAATCCGGCCTCGTCGGTGCCCAAGTGGGCCATCAATTCGACGGTGGTGTCGGCATTGGGCGGTCCATCCAAGACTTCCATTTGCATGAAGCCGCTGCCCTCGCGCTCTTGTAAATGGTGCTGACAACGAAGGGGAAAGGTCAAGTCGTCACGCCAAGGGGCAACGGCTTCATACACTTTGTGCGCACGTCGATGCTTGAGCACCTCGTGGTAGGCGTGTCGCGTAGACGGCTGGACGATGAACACCAGCACCCCAGCCGTCTCCAAGTCCAGCCGATGCATGGGAACCAAGGTGGCCAGCCCGGTCAAGCGCTTCAGACGCACCAAGACGCTTTCTTGCACATAGCGGCCCCCGGGCGTTACCGGCAAAAAGTGAGGTTTGTCCACCACGATCAGGTGATCGTCTTGGAACAACACCTCCAATTCAAAGGGCACTTTGGGCTCGCAGGGTAGGCTGCGCCAATACCAAAGCACGGCGCCTTCCACGCACGGCGCATCGGCTCGAACCGGATGCCCTTGCGCATCGAGCACCTCCGAGCGTTGAAAACGCTCAGGCCACTCTTGCACGGCCGGCAATCGCTCTTGCAAAAAGGCCAGCACGTGCGGCCACGGGCCCTTGCGCACAGCCACCCGACTGGCACTCACGCCGTCTCGCATGGCGGGGGTCCACGATGCGCGTGGACGGGTCATCTCAAAACTGATCCAGCCTCAAGGCGCGCTCCAGACGCCAGCGCTCCTCGGGGTCGTCGGTGTTGAACACCTCGGGCGCAGCGGTGGGGGTCTCTTGCATGCGGGTGTTCAATGCCACGCGCTTGTCAAAGACAAAGCATTCGCCGTCCCAATGGTCCTGCGCATCGTCCATTTGCTGAAAGTAGTTGAGGATGCCGCCTTCGAGTTGATACACCTCCAGCCCCAAGCTGCGCATCCAGGGGGCTGTCTTGTCGCAGCGGATGCCTCCCGTGCAGTACATGGCCACCGGTCTGCCTTGGGCCCGCCACTGCGGGGCGTGGGCTTGGACATAAGACACAAAATCACTGAACCTTCGCACTTGCGGATCGACGGCCCCCTTGAAGTGGCCCAAACGGAATTCGAAATGGTTGCGGTTGTCCAGTATCACCACTTCGTCGCGTTGCATCATTTCTTGCCAGGCTTGGGGCGAGAGGTGAGTGGCGTCGTGCTCGTCAGGGGTGGGCAACGCTTGGAACTCGGGCAGGCCCAGCGCCACAATTTCAGGTTTGACCACCACCTTGAAGCGACCAAAGGGCGGTGTTTGGCATTCGCTGCGTTTGAAAACCATGCCGCGCAGGGCGCCGTTCAAAAAGTCTTCTGACGTCAACCAGGCCTCAAAATCCGACACCGTCTCAAGGCTGCCGGAGACAGCACCGTTGAGACCTTCAGTGGCCAACAGCAATGCGCCTTGCAAATCGGCCCACCGTTGCGTTTGCGCGCGCAGCCGATCGGCTGCGGATGGCGGATCGTTCACGGGCGTGAATCGATAGAAGGCGCTGTGGACCAAGGAAGTGGTGCTCATAACTGCATTTTCGCAGGTGTGGAGCGGCTAACATAGCGTTATGAATTCCCCCGGCGCTCGCGTAGACGACCTTCGGCGGCGCCTGCAAGACCTGGGGGCGGGGCCCGCCCATGTCCCGGCCTTGCTGCGCGCATGGCTGGAGGCCCGGCCCTTGGGGTCTGGCAAGCGGCAGGCAGAGCACTTTTTTCCCTTGGCCGTTCGTGAGGCCTTGCCCCAGTTGTCCCAGTCTCTTCAAGGACTCGCAAGCGTGCGCTCCGAGCACCCTGCCAGTGACGGCTCTGTGCGATTTTTGGTGTCTTTGTGCGATGGCCAGACTGTGGAAAGTGTGATGCTACCGCGCGACGGTCTGTGCGTGTCCACCCAAGTGGGCTGTGCGGTGGGATGCCGGTTTTGCATGACCGGCCAGAACGGACTGCTGCGTCAACTGGGCAGCGCCGAAATCGTCGCCCAAGTGGTGTTGGCGCGTCGCCAGCGCCGTGTGAAAAAAGTCGTTTTCATGGGCATGGGAGAACCGGCACACAACCTCGACAACGTCGCAGAGGCCATTGAAGTGCTGGGTCAAGAAGGCGGTATCGGCCACAAGAATCTCGTGTTTTCCACCGTTGGCGATTTGCGGGTCTTTGAGTGTTTGCCGCAGTTGCGTGTCAAACCCGCCTTGGCGCTTTCTTTGCACACCACCCGAGACGATTTGCGGGCTTCTTTGTTGCCCAGGGCGCCACGCATTCCGGTGGCTGAACTGGTTCGCTTGGGGGATGCCAAGGTGTGCTCACCCGCATCCGTCAATCGGCGGGCCAGGAAGTGGACGGCGGATGCGGGCAATTGCGGGCGCGCTCTCGCATTGAGGGCCCTCACTCCTTGCGGCCCGTGAATCTCCCGCACGCTTCAAGCTAAACGAATCGTGCGTTGACCCTCACATGGGGGTCTGGACGTCGCAACGAGCTCGACGCCGAAGCATCCCGTCGCAGTCACGCAGGCAGGTCTGGGGACGGCCCCAACTCATCGATCGCCCCGCGGGTGGAGGTCATGGCAGCGGCGGCTGCCTCGGAGATCAATTTCAGCGCATTCGCACTGTCCGGCGACGCAACGCCCCGTCTTTGCAATTCGCTCACGCACCACTGGATGGCCGCGAGCTGCTGCAGCACGTCGTTGTGCAGCAGCGCCATGGCCCGGTGCAGTGAGTCGTTCTTCATAAGAATTACGTAATTTTCTCCTCTGGCGCCATTCTAAGTGTGACTTAAACGCGGCTGACCCAAACGATACAGATGGTCACAATTTCTGTCGTGTCTGAATTTCCGTCCCGCCAACCTCACCGTCCAAGTTCTGCTCGGGTGGTGCTGTCTGAGAACATCCGCGCGCTGCGCACGCTCAAGGGGTGGTCTCAAGAGGCCTTGGCCCTCGAGGCCGGATTGCATCGCACCTTCATTGCGCATGTGGAACGGTGTGCACGCAATATCGCCCTGGACAACATCGAGAAACTGGCACTGGCCTTGGATGTGGACACTTATGAGCTGTTGCATCCCGCACCGCTGAGAGTGCCGGTCTCGTCGGGGCTGGAGCGCCGCTGACAGTACCGCGCCGCCGCCGCGCCTGCGGCCCTTCCTGTGGCCATGCACGCGGTCAAGAGGTAACCCCCCGTTGGGGCTTCCCAATCCAGCATCTCGCCGGCCACAAACACCCCGGGCAGGTGTTGCAACATCAGCTCCGGGGTCAGGCCTTCAAAACACACACCCCCCGCAGAACTGATGGCCTCGTCCAGAGGCCTTGGGCGTTGGAGGGTGAGGGGCAGGCGTTTGATGGTTTGAGCCACGGCGACGGGGTCTTGCAACGCTTCGCGGTCCAACACCTCCCAGAGCAGGGCCGCCTTCACTCCCTCCAGACCCAGCCGTGATTTCAAGTGACTGCTCCACGAGCGAGGGCCTTTGGGTCGCCGGACCTCCTGAGTGACGGCCTCGAGGGTCTTGTGTGGCAACAGGTCCAAATAGGCACACACCCGGCCTGTTTGGTCGATGGCCTGCCGTAACGCAGCGGACGCTGCGTAGATCAGGCTGCCTTCCACGCCATGGGCTGTGATGATGAACTCACCGCGCTGATATCTCTCAGAGCCATCGGCCTCGATCCACTGCAGCGCCACCGACTTGAGCGCCGCGCCCTCAAATCGAGATCGGAAGTAGGCACTCCATTGGACTTCAAAGCCGCAGTTGCTGGACTTCAAGTCGGCCACCTTCACCTGATGTTGGCGCAACGGCTCGACCCAGGCGCCGTCGGATCCCAATCGGGCCCAACTGCCGCCTCCCAAGGCCAACACCGTGGCTGCGGGGGTGGCGGTCTGCACACCTTGAGCCGTCTCGAATTGCAGGTGCTGCGGCGCAGTGTCAAAAGACCCACCCACCCAACGGTGGCGCATGTGGAATCGCACGCCTTGGCCACGCAGCCGATGGAGCCAAGCGCGCAGCAAGGGGGCTGCCTTCATGTCCTGCGGAAACACCCGCCCCGAAGTGCCCACAAAGGTCTCGATGTCGAGCCCGGCGGCCCAGTCGCGCAGGGCCTGGGCGCCAAAGGCCTGCAAATGCGGCCTCAAATCGCCAGACCGCTCTCGATACCGTGTCAAAAAGAGGGCGGAATCTTCGGAATGCGTGAGATTCAAACCGCCTTTGCCCGCCAGAAGGAATTTGCGCCCGACCGAGGGCATGGCGTCATAGACGTCCACCGGCAAGCCGTGTTGAGCCAACACCTCTGCGGCCATCAGGCCGGCAGGGCCGGCGCCGATGACACACACACGAGGTGAAGGCGTGTGCGCCCTCATGCTCAAGGCAGGACGCTCACGCTGCCTGACGCTCTTCAACCACCAGTTGAGGGTTGTTGGTACCGCCGATGAAGATCTTGCGCGGCTTTTTCTCTTCGGGGATCACGTTTTCAAGCTGCACAATCAACAGGCCATCACGCAAATCTGCGCCCTTGACCACCACGGTCTCGGCCAGGGTGAATTCGTGGCGGAAGTCGCGGGTGGCAATGCCTTTGTGCAGGTATTCGCCTTCTTGCACCTTGCGGACTTGGCCCGCAATGCTCAACTTGTTGCCCTCAGAGGTGATCTCGAGCTCTTCTTGTTTGAAACCGGCCACTGCCAGTTCCACGGTGTACTGATGCTCGCCGCGCTTGATGATGTTGTAGGGCGGGTAATTGGTGGCCGCGCGGCTGGAGGCGGTTTTCTCGATTTCGGTGAACGCATCAAACAGGCGCTCAAATCCGACAGAGGCCAAAAGCAGGTCGCGGTTGAAGGGATAGTTCATGGAAAACTCCTTAAAAAGCAAGTTGTGAAACCAAGTTTGC
>RFSP01000158.1 GCA_009923895.1 Betaproteobacteria bacterium
CCTTGCGGGCCCGCAAGGTGCGCCCCCACGCCAAGTCATCGCCCGACAACAAATAGCAGTGCCGTTCGCCAAAGGTGTTGTTCACCTCGGCCACCACAGCGGCCAATCCGCCGTCTGGGCGATGGCAGTACCAAAAACTCACCGGCTTGAACACATACCCCAGCACCCGCGGGTAGGTTTGCAGCCAGACCTCGCCCGTGGCGTCGTGCACGCCCTGTTCATGCAACAAGTCGTCCAGCCAAGCCAAGGCATCCGCACCGCCGTCGCCATGATCGCGGTCGTAAAAGCTCAACCACCCCCATCGGTTGCGTGGCAATGCAGCGGTCTGCGTGTGCTGCCAAGCCCTCATGGGCAACAGCACGAAGAACGTGGGGTACGCAAACTGGTGGCCCGCCGGTCGCAAGCGCGCGTGGCGAACCTCGCCCGTGGCCAACAGGGGCACGCTCAGAGGCACGCTCAGAGGCACGCTCAGAGGCACGCTAAGGGGCACGCCGAGCGTCATGCGGCCACCGCCTTCGATGACGCTGACCGCGCCTGCGTGGCCCAAGCCGATCGCAGACGTGTCACCACATCCAGCCCGGAGATCAATCCGTCCTCGTGGAAACCATAGCGGGTCCAAGCGCCACAGAACCACACGCCCGAGCGGCCTTGGAACCGATCCCGCTGCTGCTGGGCCGCCACGGCCCCTTGGTCGAACACCGGGTGGTCGTAATCGATTCGAGCCACCACGTGAGCCGGATCGATGGGCCGCAGCGGGTTGAGCGACACCACCACCGGACGCTGCCAGGGCAGTGGCTGCAAGCGATTGATCAGGTAGTGCAGGCACACCCCCGCCTGTTCACGATGGGCCTCGGTGGCTCGCTCGTAATTCCATGCCGCCCAAGCCAATGGGCGGCTTGGCAAGACCGAAGCGTCGGTGTGCAGCACGGCCACGTTGCGGTGATACCGGATGGCCCCCAGCCATTGGCGCTCGGCATCGTCGGCGTCTTCCAACATCGCCAAGCTTTGGTCGGTGTGGCAAGCCAGCACCACGTCATCAAACCATTCGTCCCCTCGCGGCGACGTCACCAAGACCTGGGGCACGCCTTGCGCGCAGACGCCCCGGCGCACCCGAGAGACGGGGCTGTTCAAGCGGGCATCGTCTAAGTCGGCGATCATCTTTTGGACGTAATGGCGTGAGCCGCCCCGCACCGTGTGCCACTGCGGCCGGTCGGTCACTTGAATCAGGCCGTGGTTGTGACAAAAGCGGATCAAGGTGGCGATCGGGAACTGCAGCATCTGATCGGTCGGGCAGGACCAAATGCACCCGATCATGGGCAAGAAGTAGCCGTCGCGAAAGGCGGTGCCAAATCGATGGCGATCGAGAAACTCACCCGTCGCTTCGGCCAGCTCCGACTCCACGCCCCGCAGCGCCAAGTCGGTGGTCAATCGATTGAACCGCACAATGTCACGCAACATGCCCAAGAAACTCGGACGCAAGAGGTTGCTTCGCTGGGCGAACACGCTGTTCAGATTGGTGCCACTCCACTCCAACCCCGTGCCCTTGTGCTGCACAGAAAAAGACATGTCAGAAGGTGCCGTGTCCACCTTCAAGGTGTCAAACAGCCGCACCAATTCGGGGTAGGTGCGGTGGTTGAAGACCAAAAATCCGGTGTCCACGCCATGAGTCACCCCATCCAGAGTCAAGTCCAGGGTGTTGGCGTGCCCGCCAAAGTGCGATCCGGCCTCAAAGAGAGTGACCTGGGCCTCACGCGACAAAGACCAAGCCACGGCAAGCCCGGAAATGCCCGATCCAACCACAGCGAGACGGCGTTTCATAGGGAAGATCCTGCCACCCAGAGTCGATAAGAAATCCATACTAACCGGTTCACGATTTGAACTCAATAGTATTTTTATGTACTATGTGGTCGAATTGGGGCTTTTTCAGGGTTTGGGCATCACTTTTCCTAAAATGCCTCATCTTTAGAGACTTGGCGTCCATGCTGTATCCCGAACTCTTCAAGCAACTCGAATCGGTCCGGTGGAACATGGACACCGACATTCCATGGGACCGTTTTGATGCCCAGCTGCTCAGTGACGAGCAAGCGCGCACCGTCAAAATGAACGCCATCACCGAGTGGGCGGCGCTGCCCGCCACGGAGATGTTTTTGCGCGACAACCGCGAAGACAGCGACTTCTCGGCTTTCATGAGTGTGTGGTTCTTTGAGGAGCAAAAGCACTCGCTCGTGCTGATGGAATACCTGCGCCGCTTCCGCCCCGACCTGGCCCCCACGGAGGCCGAGCTGCACGAAGTGCGTTTTGAGTTTGACCCGGCGCCGGCGCTAGAGACCTTGATGCTGCACTTTTGTGGCGAGATCCGCCTCAACCATTGGTATCGGTGCGCCGCGCAGTGGCACACCGAACCGGTGCTCAAAGTCATCTACGAGACCTTGGCCCGAGACGAGGCCCGACATGGCGGCGCTTACCTGCGATACATGAAGCGTGCCTTGCAGCGATTTGGCGATGAGGCCCGCTCGGCCTTCGCCAAGGTGGGGGTGCTCATGGCCAGCGCACGTCGCACAGCCCAAGCACTGCACCCGACGAATTTGCACGTCAACGAGAGCCTCTTCCCCCGAGACACTGTGCAAAGCCGCCTGCCCGATCCCCAATGGCTGGAGCGCTGGCTGGACCAGCAGATCCACTTTGACGCCGCCTGGGAGAGCAAGGTGGTCGAGCGCATCTTGCACAACCTCAGCCTGCTGTTTGAGCGCAGCTTTGCCAGCGTGCAAGAGCTCAACCGCTATCGCAAAGAAGTGAGCAAGTCCTTGGCGGTGGGCGCGTCGGCCTGACGGCCTTGCTGGCCTTGATGCCTTCAGGGCTCAGGTCTTAGGAACCGATGAGTCCGCCTTGCGATCTTCGGTGATGCGCACGGCACTGGGACGCTCGCCCACGAGCTTGCCGTAGGCCTTCCAGTCCACACCGTGCAAGGCCAACAAGTCCTCCCCCAACACCGATTTGGTGGCCAGGGCCACCAGCGGCAATGACACCCAAGCCGAACAATCGGCCAGGGTGAACGTGTCACCGGCCACATAGGGTGCAAACCGGGCCAGGCGCTTGAAGCCTGCAATGTTTTTGTCCAGCTGCTTGCGAACCCGCTCTTGGGTCGCTTCGCTCACCGTCCCGCCAAAAAACGCCTGCACATACAACTCTCGGGCCACCAGCTCCAGGTGCAGGTCAATAAAAGTGGCCAGCTCGCGCACTTTGGCTGCCGCATAGGGGTCCGATGGGACCAAGGCGGGCTGGGGATACGCCGCCTCCAACCAGTCCACGATGACCTGGCTCTCGCACAGAGCGCCCTGAGGCGTCTTGATAAAGGGCACCTTGCCCAAAGGCGACGCGGCACGCACGGCCTCGTCTTTGGAGCCGGTCCCCACACGTTCTTCGGTAAAGGGCACGCCCTTTTCCAGCAGGGCCATCTTGACCTTGTTGTAGTAGTTGGACAGCGGGAATCCACACAGCACGATCATGAGGGTCTCCTAGAGGTTTGGAAGTTGATGAGAACAAGCCCCAGCGCCACCGCCGCAGCCGCGACCACCAAGCGCAAGGTCAAGGGCTCCCCCAACAGCAGCACGCCAAAGGCCAAGCCTGCCAAAGGCGTGACCAAGGTGAATGAAGACAACTTGGCCGCAGGGTAGTGACGCATGAGCCAGAACCAGGTCAGAAAACTGGCGAAGGCCACCACCACGGTCTGAAATCCCATGGACACCCAAGACAAGTCCGACACGTGGTGGGGCCATGGCTCTCCCAGGCCCCAGGCCATGAGCCAAAACAGCACCGCCGACACCGCCAGTTGATAGGCCAAGGTCTTCTCCGCAGGCGCTTGACTCAAGCGCGTGGCGCGAATGACCAAGGTCGTCAAACCCCAAAACACGGCAGCGGCCACGCCCAAGGCATCGCCCACCCACTGGCGGGGCCCCACGGGCGCCTTTTGAAAGCCTTCGGCAAAAGCACCGGCCACTCCCGCAAAGGCGACCACCAAGCCCACCCACTGCAAAGCCGACAAACGCTCACCCTTGGAGACCAGCGGCATGCCCAGAGCCACGAGAAAAGGCGCCAGGTACAGATACACCACCATCCTCGAAGCCGCCGTGAATTGCAGCCCCACAAAAATGCAGGCGAATTCCGCACCAAACAGCAAACCCGCCACCAAACCGCCCGCCAAGCTGCCATCGCGCCGCCACACCGGCACCCGCCTCCAATGGGCCCATGCCAGCAACAGCACCACGGCCCCCGTGGAGCGCCAAGCCGCTTGCAACAGCGGGGGCACATCGACCAAGGTCACCTTGGCCGCAATTTGATTGAGTCCCCACAACGTGCAGCACACCAACAAGATGAGGGTGGCACGTGCATCGAGGGCGGCCTTGCGAACGGGCTCGGCATTCGGTGTCGACATGCCTGTATTGTCCCTCGCCTTGCATGGCTCAGGGGCAAGGGTTCAGGGCCGACGGCGCCGCTCCCACAAGGCCATCCACACGGCACACGCCACACCGGCAAGCGCACCACTCGCATGGGCCAGGCTCACCACGGGGAAGTTCCATGGCGGGGTCACCGTCAAGGGCCAGGCCCCAGGCTGCTCCAGCCACAGCTTGATGAGCAGACCCACACCCACGGCCCCCGCAAGCCTTCTTTGCAGGCCCTGTCCTCGCCACAGGGCACGGCATGTCACCACGGCCACCCCCGCATGCAACACGCCTGACAAGCCGCCGTAATGAAGCAGTCGGGGCTCCACCGCCAGGGCCAGGTGGGTCAATGGCCAGGCGGCGCACCA
>RFSP01000159.1 GCA_009923895.1 Betaproteobacteria bacterium
GCCCACTCGTAAAACTTCTTGGCGTTGTCCAGGTTGCGGGCCCCTTTGATCAGACTCATCGAGCCGATCTCGGCGCCGGTGCCTTCGACAGGCGTGACCGTCTCCACAGGAAAGCCTTGCATCTTTTCGCCCGGACCATCATGAACGAAGCTGATGGACACCGAGGTCTCACCCCGCGCCACCGCCTTGATCGGACCCGTACCTGAGCGTGTGTACTGCCCGATGTTGCGATGCAGCTTCTTCATGTAGTCGAAGGCCTTTTCTTCGCCCATCAACTGCACCAATGTGGCCACCATGGTGTAGGCCGTTCCGCTGGACGCGGGGTTGGCCACTTGGATCTCGCCTTTGTACTCGGGCTTGAGCAAATCGGCCCAGCTTTTGGGCACCGGCAGTTTCTTCTTGGTCAGCAGTTCCGGGTTGTAGCCAAAGCCCAGCGGACCCGAATAAATGCCCACCGTGCGGTATTTGCTTTGGGAGGCTTGCTGCTGCGCCCAACCATGCAACTGCGACAAGGACGCCGATTTGTACTCGAGCGTGATGTCCAGCTCGGCCGCCTGCAAATGCGGGTCACCCGTTCCACCAAACCACAAGTCGGTTTTGGGGTTGGCCTTTTCGGCGATCAACTGCGCCAAGGCTTCACCAGACCCTTTGAGAGACATGTTCACCCGGATACCGGTGGTGCGCGCAAAGACGGTTTGAATCATCTGGCACCACTCGGCCTGTACCGAGCAAATCACATTCAATTGACCTGCCTCCTGCGCCTTGACGGGAAACGATCCCAGGGCGCAAGCGGCCAATGCAATCACCGAAATGGCACGACGTGAGCGAAGGTTCATTTGCAGAAGGCTCCTTGGGCGAACAAGCCTGCATTGTCCTCCCTTGGAGACAGGCTTGGCGGGCAAGCACCCCACCAAGAAACCCACCCATCCCACAAGATGTAATAAAATTACACGTCGACCCATTTTGGGTTCAACCACTCGGAGCCTCGTTGTCATGTCCTTCGATCTTGTGCTCTTCGGCGGTACGGGCGACCTGACCTGGCGCAAATTGATGCCGGCCCTCTTTCAAGCCTGGCGTCACGGCAAACTGCCTGCTGGGGGGCGGATCCTGGCTGTCGCCCGCGACGAGCGCACCGACGCACAGTACCGAGAATTCATCCGCGACAAGTTCAACGCCGTGGAAGAAGCCAAGCAGCCGTCCGGTGAAGAATTTGACCGGTTTGCCGAGTTGCTTCACTACCGCGCCATGGACCTGTCCAAAGCGGAACACTACGCGGGCCTGAAGCAATGGCTCGATGCGCGTGGCGCTGAAACCGTGGTGCTTTTCTTGGCCACCAGTCCACACCTGTTCACCGAGATCTGCTCTCAACTCGGAAGCGCGCACATCAACGGCCCTCAAGTGCGCGTGGTCCTCGAAAAGCCTTTGGGCCACGACCTGCCCAGCGCGCAGGAAATCAACCAAGTCGTGCGAGCGTCCTTCACGGAGCGGCAGGCCTTGCGCATTGACCATTACCTGGGCAAGCCCGCGGTTCAGAATCTGTCTGCCCTGCGCTTTGGCAACGCCTTGTTTGAGCCCCTGTGGCGCAGAGAGAGCATTGCCAACATTCAAATCACCTTGGCCGAGTCCATTGGGGTGGGCACCCGAGGGGACTTTTATGACCGCACGGGCGCCTTGAGAGACATGGTGCAAAACCATGCCCTGCAGTTGCTCACCATGATTGCCATGGAGCCACCGCCCACCGGAGATGCCGATGCCATTCGCGACGAGAAGCTCAAAGTTCTGAAGTCGCTGCGACCTTTCACGCCACAGTCCGTGCTTCGCGATGTGGTGCGGGGTCAATACAAAGCCGGATCGGTGGGTGGGTCGGCCGTGCCTGGCTACACCGAGGAGGTCAAGGTCCCACAGGACAGCCGCACCGAGACCTTTGTGGCTTTGCGAACCGAGATTCAAAATTGGCGTTGGGCCGGCGTTCCCTTCTACTTGCGCACCGGAAAGCGGCTCATGGCCCGCGATGCACAAATCGTCGTCAACTTTCGTCCAGTGCCGCACCCCATCTTCCCGGGCGCGGGGCGAGCCAACAAGCTGGTCATCAAGCTGCAACCCGAGGACGGTCTGGAGTTGCACCTCATGGCAGCCAAGGGCACCGGGCAGAGCGACCTGTTGGCGCCAGTGAAGTTGGACCTGGACTTTGACAAGGCCTTTCACACCGAGCGCGTCGGCGCCTACGAGCGCTTGTTGCTCGACGCCATCGCGGGACGCTTGAACCTGTTCGTTCGAAGCGACGAGCAAGAGCAAGCATGGCGTTGGGTCATGCCCATCTTGCAAGCTTGGGAGCAAGACGAGGAAGGGCCTCGCACCTATACAGCGGGCAGTTGGGGGCCTCCTGCCTCCAGCGCCATGATCGCGCGCGACGGATTTGTCTGGGACGAAGAGCAATGATCGCCGAAGGCAGTCTCATGCTCGAGCGCATTCGCGCAGCCCTGCCCGCGTTGCCCCCCGCTGAACAGCGGGTGGCCAAGCTCGTACTCAATGATGCACGCAGCTTTGCCACCTTGCCCGTGGGCGAGTTGGCGCAGCGTGCTCACGTCAGCAAACCCACCGTGGTGCGCTTTTGTCGCAGCGTGGGGTACGACGGGCTGGCCGACTTCAAACTCAAGCTTGCTGGCAGTGTCAACGAAGGCGTGCCCTTCGTCCATCGCGCCGTCGACGCTGACGACAAGGCCTCAGACCTCATCGTCAAGGTGGTCGACAACGCGGTGAGTGCCTTGCTGAAGTACCGCAATGCCGCCACGGGGCATGCCTTTGACCGTGCCATCGAGAGCTTGGTCGCTGCCGGACAGGCCGGACAACGCATCGAGTTCTACGGGGTGGGCAACTCAGGCATCGTGGCCCAAGACGCACAACACAAGTTTTTCCGTTTGGGCGTCTTTGCCAATGCGGTCAGTGACGGCCATGTGCAGGTCATGAGCGCCACCATGCTGCGCCCTGGAGACTGTGCGGTCATCATCAGCAATTCCGGTCGCAGCAAAGACCTCATCGATGTGGCACAAATCGCCCACCGCAAAGGCGCCACGGTCATCGTCATCACCGCCAGCGGCTCACCTCTGGCCCAATTGGCACTGCAGCCCGGCCATGTGCTGTTGGCCGCCGACCACCCCGAAGACTACGACCGATACAGCCCCATGGTGAGCCGTCTGCTGCACCTCATGATCATCGACATCCTCACCACCGGGGTCGCCTTGCGGCTGGACAGCCACACGCTGCGTCCCTTGTTGCAGGACATCAAAAAAACATTGCGGGCCCGGCGTTACGCCGAAGGCTGAAGCCCCAGCAGCCCATCCACGCCGTAAAGCGAGGCCAATTGGCGCAGCTTGGGCGGCGCTTGGTGAACTTGCAGCGCAGCACCTTGAGCGCTCGCTCGCCTTTGCAACTCCAGCAACACCGACAAAGCACCCGTATCAAACTCGGCCAACGCGCCGGCATCGATCACCCAAGGGCCCTGGGATGACGGGGGCAAAGCCAACCCGTCGAGAACCTCCCTGGCTTGAGCCAGGGTGAGCGTTGCAGGCAAAACCAGGGTGGGCTGCACGGGTCAGCTCTTGGAGGAACCGGAGGCCGCCTTGCGGTTCAACTCGGCGAGTGTGGAGGCCAAGGCTTCCACGCCGCCATTGGCCAAAATGGGGGCAAATTGGGATTTGAAGCTGGTGTCTGCGAGCCAGACGCCCAAGACATTGACGTCATAGATCTTCCAACCCTTGTCGGTCTTCTCAAGACGGTAGTCGAGTTGAATGGGCTCACCCTTGCCTCGCACCTCGGTACGCACCACCACCTCGGTGTCCTCGGCGCCTGCGCGCAAGGGTTTGAGCTGAACCGTCTGGTCCTTGACTTGAGACAGGGCGCCGGAGTAGGTCCGCACCAACAGCAATTTGAACTCGTCCAGAAGCCTCTTTTGTTGTTCGCTCGAGGCAGCCCGCCACGGACGCCCCACCGCAATGGCGGTCATGCGCTGAAAGTTCACATGAGGCATGACCTTGGCATCCACCAGGGCCATCACCTTGGGCAGATTGCCCGCCTGGATGTCTTTGTCAGACTTGACGGTCTCGATGATTTCTGTGGAGATCTGACGAATGAACGCATCGGGCGCCACCGCCTGGGCTTGCGCCAGGCCCGCACAGGCCCACAACAGCGCAGAAAAGAAAAGAGATTTGAATTTGGCAGTCACCATAAGAACTCTGAAGCCTCGTTGTAGACACCTTTAACGCACCAGCCCCAAGAATCGTTCACCTCGGGCCGGTAAAGTGCCTGAGAAGATTTACTGTTTTTTCGACCCTGCCGAAGGTGTTGCGCCGCCAGCGTCGGCATCTGGCTCCTCCGGAGGTTCTCCGTCGTACACCGCGCTGCGCCGTCGGGCCAAATAAGCATCTCGCACAAAGGTGTAGCGATCCAAGGCGATTTGGCCCATGAATCCTCCTGCGGACAACAGGTCAGCGCGCTTTTGAATCAACTCCAGCGCCAACAGCGAGTTTCTCGGCTCCCCTGCAGGGACCAAGGCTGGCAATCGGGTTTTCCGGTCCAAGGGAAGGGCCGCCACATCGCGCAGCGAACTCGGCCCCAAAAGAGGCAGCATCAGGTAGGGCCCAGCAGGCAGTCCCCAATGCCCCAAGGTCAGCCCAAAGTCTTCAGGCTCACGCTCCAGCCCCAAGGGAGTCGCCACATCCACCAAACCCGCCACCCCCACCACGGTGTTGGTGAAGAAACGTGCGGTCATGGA
>RFSP01000160.1 GCA_009923895.1 Betaproteobacteria bacterium
CCCCCAGCCGGCCAGCAAGGCATAGGCCGTGGCGCAGAGCCACCCGCCCCAGCGCCGTGCCACCGGGGCAGGCAGGTGCAAGGGCCAGGTGCCACCACCGCGCGCAGCCCACTTCCAACACGCGCCAATGACAGCGGATGCCAACCAAGCAAACATGGTGACATGCAAACCGCTGATGCTCATCAGGTGCGCAACACCGGTGATTCGAAACAGATCCCAATCGTCACGCCCGATGGCGGCTTGATCGCCAATGGCCAAGGCGGCCAACACTCCGGCGGTGGCGCGGTCAGGCACTTGACGCAGCAAGGCGTCGCGCACCGTCTGGCGCGCGCGCTCAATGGGATGCGCCACGGCGGTGTCCAATCGCTGGGCACCGGGGCGCACCGACCCCGTAGCCCCGATGCCTTGCTCAAACATCCACAGCTCCAGATCAAAGCCATGGGGATTGAACAGTCCGTGAGGCTGTTTGAGCCGCACGGTCAAGCGCCATCGGTCTCCTGCCACAAAGGAAAACGCTGTCCCGCCCCCGGAGAGGGGTTGTGCATCCTCTTCAGACTGAAACGCCCCCAAAGACAAGCGAGACGGGACACCAGGAGGGGCAGACTCCACATCGAATGTGAAGCGCGTGCCCAAGGGGCTCACGCGAGGCAGCTCGGCCACCACGCCGGTGATGACCACGTCTTGACCCTCCAGCGCAGGGGAGAGACGGTCGTCCAAACGGACAGCGGCCACCCCGTGGGCCAGTGCAAATGCCGCCGTGGCTGCGCAGGTGCCGCACACGCACCAAGATGCCCAAGGAGAGGCCCAAGGAGGGGCCTGAAGACACCGCCACCCCAAAACCAGCCCTGCCACTGCCACGGCCGCCACCGGCCAGGACTGCATGGGCGCCCACACATCGCTTTGCTGCATCTGCCAAAACAAGCCCAGCCACCACCCCAACGCAGCAGACACGTAGCGCAAGGCAAATGAGAGCCGTTCAGAGGGCATCGGGGCAGTGTAGGATTGGCCGCTCGAGGTGACATCCCTCTTGCGAGCCCCCTGCGTGGGGGCCCTCTTGGGGTGAGCCTGCGCCATTCGATCCACACCAAAGAAACATCGACACCATGAGCATCCAAGACCGACTCTCCGCCCTGGGCATCTCGTTGCCTCCTGTGGCCGTTCCGGCCGCCGCCTATGTGCCTTTTGCGCGCACAGGGTCCTTGGTCTTCTTGTCGGGTCACATTGCCAAGAAAGACGGCAAGCCTTGGGTGGGGCAGCTGGGGCTGACCATGACCACCGAAGACGGCCGCCTGGCCGCCCGGGCTGTGGCCATCGACCTGTTGGGCACCTTACAAGCCGCTGTGGGAGACCTGCAAAAGGTCAAGCGCATCGTCAAGGTGATGAGCCTGGTCAACAGCACGGCCACCTTCACCGAGCAGCACCTGGTGACCAATGGGTGTTCTGAGCTGCTGGGCGAGGTCTTTGGCCCCGAGGTAGGGGCCCACGCACGCAGCGCCTTTGGCGTGGCCCAGTTGCCCATGGGCAGCTGCGTGGAAATTGAATTGATTGCAGAAGTGATCTGACGGTGACGCTGACGGTGAGATCCAACGCCTGGAGTCGGCTGGATGCGCTGCTGAGTCTGCCCACTTGGCTGTGGTGTGTGGCGGCGATGTGTCTGGGACCGGTGGGCTTGGCGCTGTTTTCTCAACACGTCTTTGGCCACGAGCCCTGCCCTTGGTGCATCTTGCAGCGCGTGGTGTTCGTGGCCATGGCGCTTGTGGCGGTGGCAGCCGCACCGGTGAAGGCGCTGTGGGTGCAACGCTTGGCGCTGGTGGTGGTGATGGCCTTGGCAGCGTCAGGGAGTGCGGCGTCGTTGTGGCAGCACTTTGTGGCCGCCGCGACGCAATCGTGCAACTTGACCTTGGCCGACAAGATCATCCATGGACTGTGGCTGGACACCTACCTGCCCGAGGTGTTTGAGCCCCGAGCCAACTGCGCAGATGCAAAGTTTTATTTTCTGGGCGTGCCCTACGAATTCTGGGCGCTCGGGCTTTACGTGAGCATGTTCGGCTTGTCGCTGCGCGCGGTTTTTAAGTCGATGCGAGGTTGACGCTCAAGGGAAGATTGCCACGGCCCTGCGGGCCTCGCAATGACGGCGTATCCCGTCACTGCGAGGAGGCCGAAGGCCGACGTGGCAGTCTGCGTCAGGGCGCAGAGGACGCGGCCCTTCGAAGCTCGCCACGACGGCGCGCCCCGTCACTGCGAGGAGGCCACAGGCCGACGTGGCAGTCTGCGTCAGGGCGTTGCGGCCGCGACTCGCATGGGCTTGGGAAAGCCGTCGACCTTGCGACCTTTTCGGGCGCGTTTGCCCGCATGGACCGCCAAGCCGGACGCACGCAACACCTCTTCTTTGGCTTTGCCGCCCCGACCCAATCCCTCGACTCTCAACGCCGCAGCGAACGTCGTCGCAGACACCAACGGAGCTTTGGCGTCCACGTCCATCAGGGTCAAACCGCGCCCCCCATTGGATTGCAGCTTGAGTTCGTCCAACCCAAAAACCAAAAGCCGGCCATCCAAGGCCAAACAAGCCACTTGCGTATCCATGGACGCCACCACACTGGGGGGCAGCACCCGTTCGCCCTCGTCGATCGTGAGAAAACTCTTGCCTGCCTTGGTGCGACCGTGCAGGTCGCCGGCCTTGGCCAAAAGTCCAAAACCTGCCGTGTTGGACAACAACAGCACTTGGTCGGCACTGCCCGCAAAGTAATGGGCCGGCTGCGTGCCCGATTCCAGATCAATGAAGGTGGTGATGGGCGCACCATCACCGCGCCCACCCGGCAGCTGGGCGGCTGCCACGCTGTAGGCTCGGCCATTGGTGCCCAAGACCACCAAGGTGTCTACGGTCCGGCAAGCAAACACTCCGTACAAGGCATCACCCGGCTTGAACGTGAGTGAGAGGGGGTCGACTTCATGCCCTTTGAGTGCGCGCACCCACCCTTTGAGACTGACCACCACGCTCACCGGTTCATCCACCACCCGCACCTCGGCCACGGCCCGGCGTTCTTCTTGAATCAAAGTGCGCCGCTCATCGCCAAAGGTCTTGGCGTCGGCCTCGATTTCTTTGATGAGGGTGCGCTTCAAGGCCGCGGGACTGCCCAAGATGTCTTCGAGCTTGGTGCGCTCCTCTCGCAAAGAAGACAGTTCTTGTTCTATGCGCAGCGCCTCCAATCGCGCCAACTGTCGCAACCGGATTTCAAGAATGTCCTCGGCCTGCCGGTCGCTGAGCTTGAATCGTGCAATGAGCGCCTCTTTGGGCTCATCGGATTGACGGATGATCTGGATCACCTCATCAATGTTCAACAAGACCAGTTGCCGGCCTTCGAGCACATGGATGCGATCGAGCACCTTGTCCAGGCGATGGCGCGTACGACGCGAGACGGTGGTCTGCCTGAATTCGATCCACTCAACCAAAATTTGTCGCAGGCTCTTTTGAACCGGCCGGCCATCCAGGCCCACCATGGTGAGATTGATGGAGGCGTTGGTTTCCAGACTGGTGTGGGCCAACAAGGTGGTGATGAGTTCTTGCTGTTCGATCGTGCGGCTGCGGGGTTCAAAAACCAGCCGCACCGGCGCGTCTTTGCCCGACTCATCACGCACCGCATCCAGCACGGCCAGCATGCTGGCTTTGAGCTGGACTTGATCGGGGCTCAAGGTCTTCTTGCCGGCCTTGACCTTGGGATTGGTGATTTCTTCAATCTCTTCCAAGACCTTTTGCGCACTGGTCCCTGGAGGCAACTCGGTCACCACCAATTGCCACTGCCCTCGGGCCAGATCTTCGATCTTCCAGCGGGCTCTCACCTTGAGGCTGCCGCGACCGCTGGCATAAGCGGCTCGGATGTCCGGGGCCGGGCTGATGAGCTGCCCACCGCCTGGAAAATCAGGGCCAGGCAGATGAGACGCAAGCTCATCGTCGGACAATTTCTCATTGCGTATCAAGGCAACCGCCGCCGCAGCCACTTCCCGCAAGTTGTGAGAGGGCACCTCGGTGGCCAGACCCACGGCGATGCCACTGGCCCCATTGAGCAAGACAAAGGGCATGCGGGCCGGCAATTGCCGCGGCTCCTCGGTCGATCCATCGTAGTTGGGCTGAAAATCGACCGTGCCTTCGTCGATCTCGTCCAACAACAACCGAGAGATGGGGGAGAGTCGCGCCTCGGTGTATCGCATGGCGGCCGCGCCGTCGCCATCTCGGCTGCCAAAGTTGCCCTGGCCGTCAATGAGTGGATAGCGCTGAGCAAAGTCTTGCGCCATGCGCACCAGCGCGTCATAAGCGGCTTGGTCACCGTGGGGGTGAAAGCGGCCCAAGACGTCGCCCACCACGCGTGCACTCTTGACGGGTTTGGCGCCAGCATTGCCAGAAAACCCCAAGCCCATGCGTTGCATGGAATACAAGATGCGACGCTGGACAGGTTTTTGGCCATCGCACACGTCGGGCAATGCGCGGCCCTTGACCACGCTGAGTGCGTATTCCAAGTAAGCACGCTCGGCGTAGTCGGCCAAGGCGATGGTGTCGCCCGGTTCATTGGCGGGAGAGGCCAGCGAGGAGGAATCAAAGAGATCGTTCATGGAGTCGGAAGGGGCCATTCGTAGGTTTGATCTTGCACACCCAGCACCACGGAGCGAGGCCGGATTTCCAAAATCTTGATGCCAGCGGCCGGTGAATCACCTTCGCGAACCACCTGGCCATTGATGATGAGCATGCGGGCACTGCGTTGGGGAGAGTGCATGGAG
>RFSP01000017.1 GCA_009923895.1 Betaproteobacteria bacterium
AAGGCGTTTAACGCCCAAACGCAGAGCTATGAGCCCGGCCTGAAGCTGCCCGTGGTCATCACCGCCTATGCGGACAAGTCCTTCACTTTCATCCTCAAGTCGCCTCCCGCGACCGTGTTGTTGAAGAAGGCAGCCAAGATCGAAAAGGGCTCTGGCAAGCCGCACCTGGACAAGGTGGGCAAGGTCACCCGTGCCCAGCTTGAAGAAATTGCCAAGACCAAAATCAAGGACTTGACCGCGGCCGACATGGATGCGGCTGTCAAGACCATCGCCGGTTCGGCCCGCTCCATGGGCTTGACGGTGGAAGGAGTCTGACCATGACGAAGCTGACCAAAAAAGCCAAGGCCGTGCAGGGCAAGGTGGACAGCGGCAAGCTGTACGCCATCGACGCGGCGCTCAACATCGTCAAGGAATGCGCCACCGCCAAATTTGACGAGTCCATCGACGTGGCTGTCCAGCTCGGCATTGATGCCAAGAAGTCTGACCAAGTCGTTCGTGGCGCTGTCGTGCTGCCCAATGGCACTGGCAAGACCAAGCGCGTGGCGGTATTTGCGCAAGGCGCCAAGGCCGAAGAAGCCAAGGCCGCCGGCGCCGATGTGGTCGGCATGGACGACCTCGCCGCCCAGGTCAAAGCGGGCAATCTCGACTTCGATGTTGTCATTGCCTCGCCGGACACCATGCGCGTGGTGGGCACGCTGGGTCAGATCCTGGGTCCTCGCGGTTTGATGCCCAACCCCAAGGTGGGCACCGTCACCCCCGATGTGGCCACGGCCGTCAAGAATGCCAAAGCGGGCCAGGTTCAGTTCCGCGTCGACAAGGCGGGCATTGTGCACGCCACCATCGGCCGCCGCTCGTTTGACGCCGACAAGCTCGCGACCAATTTGCGCGCGCTTGTGGACGCGTTGAACAAGGCCAAGCCGGCCAGCAGCAAAGGTATTTATCTGCGCAAGGTGGCGGTGTCGTCCACCATGGGCGTGGGTGTTCGTGTGGACGTGTCGACGCTGGCGTCGGCTGCGGCCTGACGAGGATTTTGAAATTTGCCTCCTGGGCCTTCGGGCTCAAGGGGCCAGGGATTGGTGGGCTGGGTCTCAACCCTTTGGGGTGGTGACCCAGGTCATCCAAGACCGCTGGTGGAGCCTTCGGGCTCCGTAATCGAGCGCAAAGCCGCAAGGCGGCGCGCAAAGCCAGCGCAGATGGCGGTCCCGCTGAACGAGGAATCTGGGTTTCTCGAACGGCAAGGTCGCTGAGTGTGTCGCGGGCCCGGTCCTGTCAAGGGATCGATCCCGCATGATGTGAGGAGGTAGACCTTGAGTCTCAATCGCAACGAGAAGGCAGCCGTGGTGGCGGATGTGTCGGCGCAAGTCGCACGTTCACAGACGCTGGCGCTGGCCGAGTACCGTGGCCTCACCGTCGCTCATCTTGACGCTTTGCGCCGCCAGGCGCGCGACAAGGGTGTGTATCTTCATGTGCTGAAGAACACACTCGCCCGTCGTGCCGTGGCCGGCTCATCGTTCGAGTGCGCGTCGGAGAGCATGGTCGGTCCGCTGATCTATGGCTTTTCTGAAGACGCCGTTGCCGCCGCGAAAGTCATTTCCGACTTCGCCAAAGGCAACGACAAGCTGGTGATCAAGGGGGGCGCCTATGCCGGCAAGGCATTGGACGCCAACGGCATCAAGGCCTTGGCCGCGATTCCGTCACGCGAGGTGCTCATCGCACAGGTCGCGGGCTTGCTGAAGTCCCCGATCCAGCGCGTGGCAGGTGTCTTGGCCGCCGTGGCAGCCAAGAAGGGCGGCGAAGCCGCTGCAGCCTGAAGTCCCCAATCCATTCAATTTATACAGTTCGAGGAATCCCAAATGGCTTTCGATAAAGACGCTTTCCTGTCCGCCATGGACAGCATGTCGGTGATGGAACTCAATGACCTGGTCAAGGCCATTGAAGAGAAGTTTGGTGTGTCAGCTGCAGCCATGGCGGCTCCGGCTGCTGGCGGTGGCGCTGCTGGTGGTGGTGCCGCTGCGGCCGAAGAGAAGACCGAGTTCACTGTGGTGCTCGCCGAGGCCGGTGCCAACAAGGTGTCGGTCATCAAGGCCGTGCGCGAGATCACCGGCCTGGGCTTGAAAGAAGCCAAGGACCTGGTCGACGGTGCTCCCAAGCCCGTCAAGGAAGGTGTGGCCAAGGCCGACGCCGAAGCCGCCAAGAAGAAGCTGGAAGAAGCCGGCGCCAAGGTCGAGCTCAAGTAATTCGGGTCCGGCCTGCTTGCAGGCCGGTCTTCGAAAGACGCGCTGTGAGAACAGCGCGAAGCGGGCAAAGCCCTCTTCGCAGTGTTCTCTGATCCGACTGCAGAGAACGGGTTTGGTCGGGCCTCGGTATCCCACTGAGGTTGTCCGCCAGCGGCAGGTAGTGGCCTGCCACCAAGCTTTCAGACGCAAGTTCTGAGTAGCCAGTCGCCGAGTTCCGCGTGTGTCCCGGCCAGGCACGCGCAGCCGACACGGAGAGTTCAATGGCGCAAGCAAACCCCTATAGCTTTACCGAGCGCAAGCGTATTCGCAAGAGTTTCGGCAAACGCGAGAGTGTTCTCAATGTTCCCTACCTGCTCACCATGCAGCAGGATTCCTATGTCGCGTTCCTTCAAAAGGACGTGGCGAGTGCCCAGCGCAAGCCCGAAGGGCTTCAGGCAGCTTTCTTGTCCGCGTTCCCCATCGTTTCGCACAACGGGTTCGTGGAGATGAAGTTCATCGAATACAACATGGCCAAGCCGGCCTTCGATGTGCGCGAGTGTCAGCAACGCGGCCTGACCTACGCCGCCGCTGTGCGAGCCAAGTTGCAAATGATCATCTATGACCGCGAGTCGCATCCGCAAAAGGTGGTCAAGGAGATCAAGGAGCAAGAGGTTTACATGGGCGAAGTGCCGCTCATGACCGACTACGGCTCATTTGTGGTCAATGGCACAGAGCGTGTCATCGTCAGCCAGCTGCACCGTTCACCCGGTGTCTTTTTCGAGCACGACAAGGGCAAGACCCACAGCTCGGGCAAGCTGCTGTTCTCGGCACGTGTCATCCCCTACCGTGGCTCTTGGCTCGACTTTGAGTTCGATCCGAAAGACGTTTTGTACTTCCGTGTTGACCGTCGCCGCAAGATGCCGGTCACCATTTTGCTCAAGGCCATCGGCCTGAAGCCAGAGTCCATCCTGTCGCACTTCTTCGTCAACGACAACTTCCATCTCATGGATGTTGGCGCGCAAATGGAATTTGTGCCCGACCGCCTGCGTGGTGAGGTGGCGCGTTTCGACATCACCGACAAGAGTGGCAACGTCGTGGTCGAGAAGGACAAGCGCATCACCGTGCGCCATCTGCGTCAGCTCGAGCAAACTGGCACGCAGTACGTGTCGGTGCCCGAAGATTTCCTCGTGGGACGCGTGGTGGCACGCAACATGATCGATCCGCAAACCGGTGAGATCGTGGCCAAAGCCAATGACGAGCTGACCGAGGCTTTGCTCAAGAAGCTGCGCGCCGCGGGCATCAAAGAGCTGCCCTGCATCTACACCAACGAGCTGAATCAAGGGGCCTACATCAGCCAGACCCTGGCTGCCGATGAGACGGCCGATCAGTTGGCCGCTCGCGTGGCCATCTATCGCATGATGCGCCCTGGCGAGCCGCCGACCGAAGATGCGGTCGAGGCATTGTTCAATCGCCTGTTCTACAACCCCGACACCTACGACCTGTCTCGCGTGGGACGCATGAAGTTCAATGCGCGGGTGGGGCGTGAAAGTCCCGAAGGTCCCATGACCTTGACCAACGAGGACATCCTCGACGTCGTCAAGATCTTGGTGGATCTGCGCAATGGCAATGGGGAAGTCGATGACATCGACCACCTCGGCAATCGCCGCGTGCGTTGCGTGGGCGAGTTGGCTGAAAACCAATATCGCTCGGGTCTGGCCCGTATCGAAAAGGCCGTCAAGGAGCGTTTGGGCCAAGCCGAAACCGAAGCCCTCATGCCCCATGACCTGATCAACTCCAAGCCCATTTCTGCGGCGCTCAAGGAGTTCTTCGGGGCGAGCCAACTCAGCCAGTTCATGGACCAAACCAACCCGTTGTCCGAGATCACGCACAAGCGGCGTGTGTCGGCCCTGGGCCCGGGCGGTCTGACCCGAGAGCGTGCGGGCTTTGAAGTCCGTGACGTGCACCCCACCCACTACGGTCGCGTGTGCCCGATCGAAACCCCTGAAGGCCCGAACATCGGCCTGATCAATTCGCTGGCTTTGTACGCAAGGCTCAACGAGTACGGGTTCCTCGAGACGCCTTACCGTCGTGTGGCCGATGGCAAGGTCACCAACCAGATCGACTACCTGTCGGCCATCGAAGAAGGCAAGTACGTCATCGCACAGGCCAACGCGTCTTTGGACAACCAAGGCCGCTTGGTCGATGAGCTGGTCAGTGCTCGCGAAAACGGGGAGTCTGTGCTGCTGTCGCCTGAGCGTGTGCAGTACATGGACGTGGCACCGGCGCAGATCGTCTCGGTGGCTGCCTCGCTCGTGCCGTTCCTCGAGCACGACGATGCCAACCGCGCATTGATGGGCGCCAACATGCAGCGCCAAGCCGTTCCCACCCTGCGTCCAGAAAAGGCCTTTGTGGGTACCGGTGTTGAGCGTGTGGCCGCGGTGGACTCCGGCACGGTGGTCACCGCCCGTCGCGGGGGCGTGGTGGACTATGTGGACACCAACCGCATCGTGATTCGCGTCAATGATGCGGAGACCGTGGCCGGTGAGGTCGGTGTGGACATCTACAACCTCATCAAGTACCAGCGCAGCAACCAAAACACCAACATCCACCAGCGCCCCATCGTCAAGCGTGGCGACAAGGTGGCATCCGGTGATGTGGTGGCTGACGGTGCCAGCACCGACTTGGGCGAATTGGCCCTGGGTCAAAACATGCTGGTGGCCTTCATGCCCTGGAACGGTTACAACTTTGAGGACTCCATCCTCATCAGCGAACGCGTCGTGGGTGACGACCGCTACACCTCGATTCATATCGAGGAGTTGGTGGTCATGGCCCGGGACACCAAGCTGGGGGCTGAAGAAATCACGCGTGACATTCCCAACCTGTCTGAGCAGCAATTGGCTCGCCTGGACGAGTCGGGGATTGTCTATATCGGTGCCGAGGTCAACCCCGGTGATGTGTTGGTGGGCAAGGTGACACCCAAGGGTGAAACCACGCTGACGCCAGAAGAAAAGCTCTTGCGCGCCATCTTCGGTGAGAAGGCCTCCGACGTGAAGGACACCTCCTTGCGTGTGGAGCAAGGCACCAACGGCACCGTGATTGATGTGCAAGTCTTCACCCGCGAAGGCATTCAGCGCGACAAGCGAGCCCAGCAGATCATCGACGACGAGCTCAAGCGCTTCCGTCTGGATCTCAACGACCAGCTGCGCATCGTGGAAGCCGACGCCTTCGACCGCATCGAGAAGCTCTTGGTGGGCAAGGTGGCCAATGGCGGTCCGCAAAAGATCGCCAAGGGCACCGTCATCGACGCCGCCTACTTGGCCTCGGTGGAGAAGCACCATCGCTTTGACATCCGTCCTGCCGACGAAGACGTGGCCAACCAACTGGAGTCCATCAAGAACTCCTTGGACCAAACCCGTCACAGCTTCGACCTGGCTTTTGAAGAAAAGCGCAAGAAGCTCACACAAGGCGATGAGCTGCCTGCCGGCGTGCTCAAGATGGTCAAGGTTTACTTGGCCGTCAAGCGCCGTCTGCAGCCCGGTGACAAGATGGCCGGCCGCCACGGCAACAAGGGCGTGGTCTCCAAGATCGTTCCGGTCGAGGACATGCCCTACATGGCCGATGGCACGCCCATGGACATCGTGCTCAATCCCTTGGGCGTGCCCTCGCGGATGAACGTCGGCCAGGTGCTCGAAGTGCATTTGGGCTGGGCTGCCAAGGGCATTGGTCAGCGCATTGGGGACATGCTGCAAGCGCAAGCCCGCGTGGCCGAGATTCGCAAGTTCTTGGACGATCTCTACAACAAGTCCGGTGGCAAGTCTGAGGTGCTGGACAAATTGTCCGATGCCGACGTGCTCGAGATGGCCGACAACCTCTCGCGCGGCGTGCCCTTTGCAACGCCCGTCTTTGACGGCGCGTCTGAGGAAGAGATCCGTGCCATGCTCAAGCTGGCCTATCCCGATGACGTGGCCGAGCGGCGCGGCCTCACGGCCACCCGCACCCAGGCGACCCTGCATGACGGGCGCACGGGCGACGCCTTCGAGCGTCCAGTCACCATCGGCTACATGCACGTGCTCAAGTTGCACCACCTGGTGGACGACAAGATGCACGCTCGCTCGACCGGGCCTTACAGCTTGGTCACCCAGCAACCGCTGGGCGGCAAGGCGCAGTTCGGTGGCCAGCGCTTCGGCGAGATGGAAGTGTGGGCCTTGGAAGCCTACGGCGCGTCTTACGTGCTGCAGGAAATGCTGACCGTCAAGTCTGACGACGTGAACGGCCGCACCAAGGTGTACGAGAACATCGTCAAGGGCGAGCACTCGATCGATGCGGGCATGCCCGAGTCGTTCAACGTGTTGGTCAAAGAAATCCGTTCGCTCGGTATCGATATCGAGCTCGAGCGCAACTAAGGAGACAGACGCATGAAAGGCTTGCTGGACCTTTTCAAGCAGTTCACCCCCGATGAACATTTCGACGCGATCAAGATCGGGCTCGCATCGCCCGAGAAGATCCGTTCGTGGTCCTTCGGTGAGGTGAAGAAGCCCGAAACCATCAACTACCGCACATTCAAGCCCGAGCGCGACGGCTTGTTTTGCGCCAAGATCTTTGGTCCCATCAAGGACTACGAGTGCTTGTGCGGCAAATACAAGCGCCTGAAGCACCGCGGCGTGATCTGCGAGAAGTGCGGCGTTGAAGTCACCCAGACCAAGGTGCGGCGTGAGCGCATGGGTCACATCGACCTGGCGGCGCCTTGCGCCCACATCTGGTTCCTCAAGAGCCTGCCCTCACGCTTGGGCCTGGTGCTCGACATGACGCTGCGCGACATCGAGCGCGTGCTGTACTTCGAAGCCTATGTGGTTGTCGACCCTGGCATGACGCCTCTGAAGAAGTTCTCGATCATGACCGAGGACGACTTCGAGGCCAAGCAAAAGGAGTACGGTGATGAATTCCAAGCCCTGATGGGCGCCGAAGGCATCAAGCGTTTGCTCGAAGAGATGGACCTGGATGTCGAGATCGACAAGATCCGCAACGACATGACGGGCTCCGAGCTCAAGATCAAGAAGAACGCCAAGCGACTGAAGGTCATGGAAGCGTTCAAGAAGTCCGGCATCAAGCCCCAGTGGATGGTGATGGACGTCTTGCCCGTGTTGCCGCCGGATTTGCGTCCGCTGGTGCCGCTCGATGGGGGTCGCTTCGCCACCTCCGATCTGAACGATCTGTACCGCCGCGTCATCAACCGCAACAACCGCCTGGCGCGTCTGCTGGAGCTCAAGGCGCCCGAGATCATCGTGCGCAACGAAAAGCGGATGCTGCAAGAAGCCGTGGACTCGCTGCTCGACAACGGTCGCCGCGGCAAGGCCATGACCGGTGCCAACAAGCGTGCGCTCAAGTCGCTGGCCGACATGATCAAGGGCAAGGGCGGCCGCTTCCGTCAAAACCTGCTGGGCAAGCGCGTCGACTACTCCGGCCGTTCGGTCATCACGGTGGGTCCAACCCTCAAGTTGCACCAGTGCGGTTTGCCCAAGCTGATGGCCCTCGAGTTGTTCAAGCCCTTCATCTTCTCGCGCTTGGAGGCG
This sequence comes from Betaproteobacteria bacterium, assembly GCA_009923895.1. Taxonomy (GTDB): domain Bacteria; phylum Pseudomonadota; class Gammaproteobacteria; order Burkholderiales; family Burkholderiaceae_C; genus Rubrivivax. The sequence goes on from RFSP01000017.1 coordinate 7,787, forward strand.
ATGGGCATTGCCAACACCATCAAGGCGGCGAAGAAAGAGGTCGAGGCCGGCACGCCTGTGGTGTGGGACATCCTCGAAGAGGTGATCCGCGAGCACCCCGTGCTGCTCAACCGTGCGCCCACGTTGCACCGCTTGGGCATTCAGGCCTTTGAGCCCGTGCTGATTGAAGGCAAGGCCATTCAGTTGCATCCGCTTGTGTGTTCGGCTTTCAACGCCGACTTCGACGGCGACCAGATGGCTGTGCACGTGCCCTTGTCCATCGAGGCACAAATGGAAGCCCGCACCCTGATGCTGGCCTCCAACAACGTGCTCTTCCCGGCCTCGGGCGAGCCCTCCATCGTGCCCAGTCAGGACGTGGTGTTGGGCTTGTACTACGCCACGCGCGATCGCATCAACGCCAAGGGTGAAGGCATGATCTTCTCCGACGTGGCCGAGGTGCAGCGTGCGCTGGACAACCGTGAGGTCGATCTCACGGCCAAGGTGTCGGTGCGCTTGGTGGAGTACAGCCGCAACAAGGACTCAGGCGAATTTGTGCCTGAGACCAAGTTGGTCGAGACCACCGTGGGCCGTGCGTTGTTGTCGGAGATCCTGCCCAAGGGCTTGCCTTTCTCCAACATCAACAAGGCCCTCAAGAAGAAAGAAATCTCTCGTCTCATCAACACCTCTTTCCGCAAGTGCGGACTCAAGGAGACGGTGGTCTTTGCAGACAAGCTGCTGCAGTCGGGTTTCCGCCTGGCCACTCGAGCGGGCATTTCCATCGCCATCGACGACATGTTGGTGCCGCATGAAAAGCACGGTCTCATCGAGCGTGCAGAAAAGGAAGTCAAAGAGATCGAGCAGCAGTACGTGTCGGGCTTGGTGACCGCGGGTGAGCGCTACAACAAGGTGGTGGACATCTGGGGCAAGACCGGTGACGAGGTGGGCAAGGTCATGATGTCGCAGCTGTCCAAGCAGAAAGTGCGCGATCGCCATGGCAAGGAAGTGGATCAGGAGTCTTTCAACTCCATCTACATGATGGCCGACTCGGGTGCGCGTGGATCGGCGGCACAGATTCGTCAGCTCGCCGGCATGCGCGGCCTGATGGCCAAGCCCGATGGCTCCATCATTGAGACACCCATCACGGCCAACTTCCGTGAAGGCCTCAACGTGTTGCAGTACTTCATCTCGACGCACGGCGCTCGCAAGGGCTTGGCCGATACGGCGCTCAAGACTGCGAACTCTGGCTACCTCACCCGCCGACTGGTGGACGTGACGCAAGATCTCGTGGTGATTGAAGACGACTGTGGCACCGAGAATGGCATTGCCATGCGGGCGCTCGTCGAAGGTGGTGAAGTCATCGAATCCTTGCGCGACCGCGTGCTGGGACGCGTGGCTGCCATCGAGGTGGTGCATCCCGAAACGCAAGAGACTTTGCTCCATGCGGGCGAAATGCTTGACGAAGACGTGCTGGACACGCTCGAGGCCGCTGGCGTCGACGAGATCAAGGTGCGCACCCCGCTGACCTGCGACACGCGCTACGGCCTGTGCTCCAAGTGCTACGGCCGTGACTTGGGCCGCGGTGGTTTGGTGAACACCGGTGAAGCCGTGGGTGTCATCGCTGCACAGTCCATCGGCGAGCCGGGCACCCAGCTCACGATGCGTACCTTCCACATCGGTGGTGCCGCTTCACGTGCGGCGGTGGCATCGAGTGTGGATGCCAAGAGTGACGGTATCGTGGGGTTCAACGCCACGATGCGCTATGTCACCAATGGCAAGGGCGATCTCGTCGTCATTTCGCGCTCGGGCGAAATCATCATCCTGGATCCGCACGGCCGCGAACGCGAGCGCCACAAAGTGCCCTATGGCGCCACGCTCAACGTCAAGGCCGATCAGCAGATCAAGGCCGGCACCGTGCTCGCCAACTGGGACCCGTTGACCCGTCCGATCATCACCGAATTCGCCGGCAAGGCGAGGTTCGAGAATGTGGAGGAAGGCGTCACGGTGGCCAAGCAGGTGGACGAAGTCACCGGCCTGTCGACCCTGGTGGTCATTGACCCCAAGCGCCGCGGTTCGACCAAGGTGGTGCGCCCGCAGGTCAAGCTGCTCGATGCCTCGGGCCAGGAAGTCAAGATCCCGGGCACGGACCACTCCGTGACCATCGGATTCCCCGTGGGCTCGCTCATCCAAGTGCGTGACGGTCAAGACCTGGCGCCTGGCGAAGTGCTGGCCCGTATTCCTGTTGAAGGTCAAAAGACCCGTGACATCACCGGGGGTCTGCCCCGCGTGGCCGAACTCTTTGAGGCGCGCAGCCCCAAGGACAAAGGCACGCTGGCAGAAATCACCGGCACGATCTCCTTCGGCAAGGAAACCAAAGGCAAGGTGCGTTTGCAGATCACCGATCCCGATGGCAAGGTCTACGAAGAGCTGGTGCCCAAGGAAAAGAACATCCTGGTGCACGAAGGCCAAGTGGTCAACCGCGGCGAGCTCATTGTGGACGGCGCTGCTGATCCGCAAGACATCCTGCGTTTGCTGGGCATTGAGGAGCTGTCGCGCTACATCGTTGATGAGGTCCAAGACGTCTACCGTCTGCAGGGCGTGAAGATCAACGACAAGCACATCGAAGTCATCGTGCGCCAGATGTTGCGTCGCGTTCAGATCGTCGATCCGGGCGAGAGCAGCTACATCGCCGGCGAACAGGTCGAGCGCAGCGAGCTCTTGGAAACCAACGACCGCCTGCGTGCCGAAGGCAAGACCATTGCCACGCACTCCGACGTGCTGTTGGGCATCACCAAGGCCAGCCTGTCCACCGACTCGTTCATCTCGGCAGCCTCCTTCCAGGAGACCACCCGGGTGTTGACCGAAGCGGCCATCATGGGCAAGCGCGACGAACTGCGCGGCCTGAAGGAAAACGTCATCGTCGGGCGCCTCATTCCTGCGGGCACTGGCATGGCTTTCCATGATGCGCGCAAGGCCAAAGAGGCCCTGGACGAGACCGAGCGCCGTGCGATCGCGCTGCAAGAGGCCGAGGAATTGGCCGCTGCGCAATTGGCCAGTGTCGACGAGGCCGCAGCCGCCGGGGGTGACAACTCTTAAGGTCGGTGACTCGTCGCTCAAGAAGGCCCCGAGTGCACTGAGTGTCCGGGGCGTCTTGTGTGTAACTTCAAAGGCGGCCTGCGGGCCGCCTTTGTCTTTCAAGCGCCGGCCATTCCACTGCCTCGGGTGTCGTGAACTCGCAACCCATTTCGCGGGCACGGGCGCGAAGTTTGAGCACGGCCCGGTCGCGGCTCAAGAGCCAGCGGGCGCCGCCATGGAGCGCCAAATCGATGAACTTCTGATCATCGGGGTCGGTGCATTGAAAGCGCCACGAGGGGACGGATGCGGTCACCCAGCAGGCCCAACGATCCATTGATGTGAGTACTCGCTCTTTATCTAAAGAAGACTTTCCCTTGTGACTCAGACGAACCAACACCCGCTCCAGTTCACTGCGCATGTCGGCCGTGGCCATCCATTGCAAGTGACCCGCCTCGATCGCCTGACCCAGGAGTCTCACCCGGGGATCCTCAAACCACAACCAGTCCAGGACGACGTGGGTGTCCAGCACCACGCGTTCCACCACGGTCTCGGGGCCGCAAGACGAAGCGGGATGTTGCGAACCGTCTGCCATCCGGATATACTAGTGGGCTTTTCGGCGAACTCCGCCGCGCTCTTTGCTGAGCGGCTGACCCACCCTGGCTTCCAGGTGGACCTTCGTGTCTATCCTCTCGAGGTTCGGGCCGATCCCAGATCTTGGAATCGGTGAGGGCAAGCCCTTCTCCTGCTGGAGCGCTCGGCGTTGGGCCCGACAAAAGTCCAAGAAAACGCCTAAGCAAACGCCTAAAAAGCATCCGAATCCAGACGGGAACTGCAAGATATGCCCACCATCAACCAGCTCGTGCGCCACGGCCGCGAGACCGAAACCGCGAAGTCCAAATCCCCCGCGCTGCAGGGCAACCCCCAGCGCCGCGGCGTTTGCACCCGCGTGTACACCACGACCCCCAAGAAGCCCAACTCGGCGCTGCGCAAGGTCGCCAAGGTGCGTCTGACCAACCAACAAGAGGTCATCTCTTACATCGGCGGCGAAGGCCACAACCTGCAAGAGCACAGCGTGGTGCTCGTGCGTGGCGGCCGTGTCAAGGACTTGCCTGGCGTGCGTTACCACATCGTTCGTGGCTCACTGGACCTGCAAGGTGTCAAGGACCGCAAGCAGTCGCGCTCCAAGTACGGTGCCAAGCGCCCCAAGAAGTCCTGATCCCCGTCTCAGCAGCCTGGCGTCATCTCGTTTGATGGCGCCCAGGCCGCCTCATGCGCCAGGCCCGTCCTGGCGTTTCGTACGGTGAGGGAGACCTCAACCTCACCGAGTAAGTGGGAGCCCGAGGGGGCTCCTTCGAGGCCAGTCAGCCCCAGGCTGCGGCCCACTGAAGTTCATAAAGGAAGTCATCATGCCCCGTCGTCGCGAAGTTCCCAAACGCGAAATCCTCCCTGATCCCAAATTTGGCTCGGTCGATCTGTCCAAGTTCATGAACGTCGTCATGGAATCTGGCAAGAAGGCCGTCGCAGAGCGCATCATCTATGGCGCCTTGGAGCAGGTCGAGAAAAAGGTCGGCAAAGACCCGCTCGAAATCTTCATGATCGCCCTGAACAACGTCAAGCCGATGGTCGAGGTCAAGTCCCGCCGTGTCGGTGGCGCCAACTATCAGGTGCCCGTCGAGGTGCGCCCGGTGCGCCGTCAGGCCTTGGCCATGCGTTGGCTCAAGGAGTCGGCCCGCAAGCGCGGTGAAAAGTCCATGGCCGCTCGCCTGGCCAATGAGCTCCTTGAAGCGGCCGAAGGCCGTGGCGGCGCGATGAAGAAGCGCGATGAGGTGCACCGCATGGCAGAGGCCAACAAGGCCTTCTCGCACTTCCGTTTCTGATCCCCGCATCAAGCCGCCCGGACGTGTGTTGAAAACGTCCGAGGCGCATCCCGTCTTTGGAGAATTTGAATGGCCCGCAAGACCCCCATCGAGCGCTACCGCAATATCGGTATTTCTGCGCACATTGACGCCGGCAAGACCACCACCACCGAGCGCATTCTTTACTACACCGGTGTGAACCACAAGATTGGTGAGGTGCACGATGGTGCGGCCACCATGGACTGGATGGAGCAGGAGCAAGAGCGCGGCATCACCATCACGTCCGCAGCCACCACGTGCTTTTGGAAGGGCATGGACCTGACCTATCCTGAGCACCGCTTCAACATCATCGACACCCCGGGACACGTGGACTTCACCATCGAGGTGGAGCGCTCCATGCGTGTGCTCGACGGTGCCTGCATGGTCTACTGCGCTGTGGGTGGCGTGCAGCCCCAGTCTGAAACGGTTTGGCGGCAGGCCAACAAGTACAAAGTGCCTCGTCTGGCCTTTGTCAACAAGATGGACCGCACCGGCGCCAACTTCTTCAAGGTCTACGACCAGATGAAGACGCGCCTGAAGGCCAACCCGGTGCCCATCGTGGTGCCCATCGGCGCTGAAGAAAACTTCAAAGGCGTGGTGGACCTCTTCAAGATGAAGGCCATCATCTGGGACGATGCCAGCCAAGGCATGAAGTTCGAGTACTGTCCCATCCCGGCCGAATTGGAAGCCGATTGTCAAAAGTGGCGCGAGCAAATGATCGAGGCCGCGGCCGAGGCCAACGAAGAACTCATGAACAAGTACCTCGAGTCGGGTGAGCTGACGGAGGAAGAAATCAAGCAAGGTCTTCGTGCGCGCACCATCGCCACCGAGATTCAGCCCATGCTGTGCGGCACCGCCTTCAAAAACAAGGGCGTGCAGCGCATGCTGGACGCCGTCATCGAGTTCCTGCCCTCCCCGGTGGACATTCCCCCGGTGTCGGGTACCGACGAAGACGAGCAGCCCGTCAATCGCAAGGCCGATGACAACGAGAAGTTCGCTGCGCTTGCGTTCAAGCTCATGACCGATCCTTATGTGGGTCAGTTGACCTTCGTTCGCGTGTATTCGGGCGTTCTCAAGAGCGGCGACACGGTCTACAACCCCATTCGCGGCAAGAAAGAGCGCATCGGTCGTATCCTGCAGATGCACGCCAACCAGCGCGAAGAGATCAAAGAAATTCTGGCCGGGGACATCGCCGCTTGCGTGGGCTTGAAAGATGTGACCACGGGTGAAACGCTGTGCGACCCGGATTCGGTGGTCACCCTTGAAAAGATGGTCTTCCCCGAGCCGGTGATCAGCCAGGCGGTGGAGCCCAAGACCAAGGCCGACCAAGAGAAGATGGGCGTGGCCCTGGGACGTCTTGCGGCCGAAGATCCTTCTTTCCGTTTGCGCACCGATGAAGAGTCGGGCCAGACCATCATCTCTGGCATGGGCGAGTTGCACCTGGAGATCATCGTCGACCGCATGAAGCGCGAATTTGGTGTGGAGGCCAACGTGGGCAAACCCCAAGTGGCTTATCGCGAAACCATTCGCAAGCCGGTGGCCGATGTCGAAGGCAAATTCGTGCGTCAGTCGGGCGGTAAGGGTCAATACGGCCACGTGGTCCTCAAGGTCGAGCCGCAAGAGCCTGGCAAGGGCTTCGAGTTCGTCGACGCCATCAAGGGCGGTGTGGTGCCGCGCGAGTTCATTCCCGCTGTCCAAAAGGGCGTGGAAGACACCCTGCCCAACGGCGTGCTGGCGGGCTACCCCGTGGTCGACGTCAAGGTCACGCTGACCTTTGGTTCGTACCACGAGGTGGACTCCAACGAAAACGCCTTCAAGATGGCCGCCTCCATTGGATTCAAGGATGCTTGCCGCAAGGCCAGCCCCGTGATTCTGGAGCCCATGATGGCTGTGGAAGTCGAGACTCCCGAGGACTACGCGGGTTCCGTGATGGGCGACTTGTCGTCTCGCCGCGGCATGGTTCAGGGCATGGACGACATGCCCGGGGGTGGCAAGATCATCAAGGCCGAGGTGCCTTTGTCTGAGATGTTCGGCTACTCCACCACCTTGCGCTCGATGTCTCAGGGTCGTGCCACCTACACGATGGAATTCAAGCACTACGCCGAGGCGCCCAAGAACGTGGCCGACGCCATCATCACGGCGCGGGCCAAGTAAATTTTTTAGAGCCGGTCTTCGAGTGGGGGCCGTGAGCTGCCGGTGGCTCACGAATCAGCACCCTGCTGGAGACCTTAAACCGAGTCACCGGCACCGCTCTTTTTTCCAGGAGAAAAGCAATGGCAAAAGGCAAGTTTGAGCGTACCAAGCCGCACGTGAATGTGGGCACGATTGGTCACGTGGATCATGGCAAGACGACGCTGACGG
>RFSP01000161.1 GCA_009923895.1 Betaproteobacteria bacterium
CGGGCCGAGAAAAGATGCTCATCCAACCGTGAGTCGGGGGACCATAGAGCGCTCCCCCCGTGGCTGGGAAGCGCCGATGAAAGTCGCTGGGCGTCGATCGACGGCTGGCCTGCGTTGGATCGAGACTCAAGCCCATCTGGGACAACTGTTGAAAAGTGTGGTGCTCGCATTCGTCAATGTCCTCGACCTGCGGGTTCAAATCTGCGTTCGCCGGCGCGTTGACGAGGCAAAAAATGCGTTCACGGTCTTCTGCGCAGACAGTCGGCCGATCCTGGGCGCAGACGTAGACAGTTGGCGCTTTGGGAAGCCTGTGGTGTTGAAAGATGTCCTCAAACTCACTGCGGTAGTGAGACTGAAAGAACACGTTATGACGGTCCAGATCCAAGGTCTGACGGGGCGCCACCATCGACCAGGTCAAGGCCGACAAGGAACGATGCCCAGGGCTTGACTCGAATCGATTTTTGATGGCGCCACGCGCCTGCGCTCCCAAAAGTCCCAGCTTGAGGGCGGCCGGATCGCCATTGAAGATGACTCGATCGGCCTCCAGCCTCTCGCCCGATTCGAGAATCACGGCTTTGACCGATTGGTCGCTGACTTCGAGCCTGTCGCACCGGCTTTCAAACCGAAACGCGGCGCCCCTTTTCTGCGCGAGGGTCATCACAGACCTCGCCAGGGCTTGCATGCCACCATCAACAGACCACACGCCGCCAAACTCCGCCTGGGCGATCAAGGTCAAGGTGGCAGGCGCCTCCCAGGGAGACGATCCACAGTAAGTGGCGTAGCGACCAAACAGCTGTTGCAGCCTTGGGTCACGAAAGTCACGCACCAGCTGTTTCCACAATGTTCTAAAGGGCCCCAGCCGGCTCAAGAGCATCAGACCGGACAGTCCCACGTCAGCCATGAATTGAGGTGCCTGGCTCACAGGCCTGCGCATGAAAGGTGTTTCCAGGGTCTCATACAGGGCCCGGGTCCTCTGGCAGAACAAACGAAAGCGCTGGGCCTCTTGCGACCCGGCCAAACGCTCCACTTCGGCCTCGCTCTGACGAGGATCGGCGCACAGATCCATCCGAGATCCGTCGGACCAAAAGTGACGGGCCAGGACTGACAGTGGGGTCAACCGGACGTGGTCTTCAAGGTCTTCTGCAACACTGGAAAAGAGCTCGTCAAAGACCCACCGCATGGTCAACACGGTGGGGCCACTGTCGATGGACCGGCCCTCCACCTGCGTGGCATGCACTTTGCCCCCGGGATCTTGATGCGCTTCGACCACCAGCACTTCATGTCCCTGATGGGCCAAAGTCAAGGCGCTGGCCAGTCCGCCCATGCCCGCACCCACCACAATGACGCGTTCTTTATGCATGGGCCACCAAACCCAAGCCACGCGATTCATAGTCCAGCGTCTTGCCTTTCCACAGTCCCTGCATAAAAAGCAGCCGCATGCGAACAAACAAAGATTCAGAAAAGAACTGGTGGCGAAATGCCGCTTGGATGGCCTGCGCGTGCGCATCGTGGTGGGCATAGCGCACCATGGAATCGGTGCTGTCCCACAAACTGAAGGTGCACTGACGAATCAAAGGCGCCTCGCCCAATCCCATGGCCAGCAAACAACCGGGGGCTGTGTCCAAGTTTTGTTGGGCGGCCGGTGCGTGTCGCCAAAATGCCATGGCTTTGGACGGTCGGATGCTGGCGCGGGTGAGGACACCCAGGACTTCTGGATGATTCGTCGGCGCAGCGCTTGCCCCAGGAGAGATCAACTCCTCTGGCTCGGTGATGGCCCAAGGCTGTTGATCCCACTGTCCGCGCGAGGAGTTCACCCCGAAAATCCCCACCCAGAACTCCCGGGAACGCTCTTGGGCTGAGGTCACGAACGACGACTTCAAAAAGTCGCGGGCATCTTCAAGTGACTCAAAGCGGCAAATCAAGCCTTGGTGGCTGGGACTGGGCCGGAGCGTGAAGCCTCCGCCATGCCCACTGCCCATGACCTTGGCAAAGGTCAGCCCCGGCGTGCCCTTGAGAGCTTGGCCACCGGCCATCAGGCGCAGCCAGCCCCAAGCGTGGTATTGCCGCAGGTAATCGGCCAGCACCACCACCACCACGCCGGCAATGGGCGCTGCAGCCATCTGAATTTCGTCGCCACTCATGCAGCGACGCCCTCCAGCATGCGAGGCAAGCGGAACATCACATGTTCTTGCAGTCCATCGCACTCCCGAACCGTGGCCGTTGTGGACTGCTGTATGCAAGCCACCACCTGCTTGACCAGCACCTCAGGCGTGGATGCGCCCGAGCTGATGCCGATCTTCTGGACGCCCTGCGCCCACCATTGCGGCTGCAGTTCTGTGGCATCTTGGACCAAGTAGGCTCTGCACCCTGCCCTTTGCGCCACTTCCCAAAGCCGATTCGAATTGGAGCTGTTGTGAGCGCCCACCACAAGCATCAGATCCACCTTGGCCGCGAGTTCGCGCACGGCGTTTTGGCGGTTCTGTGTGGCATAGCAAATGTCGTTGACATCGGGACCCACAATGCTTGGATACCGCCGCTTGAGCGCCGTCAGAAGCTCGCGCGTGTCATCCAAGCTGAGCGTGGTCTGCGTCACATACGCCACAGACTCATCGGACGGCCAAGGCAGCCGATCGACATCCTCGCGCGTGGCCACCAAATGGACAGGGCCGTCCACACTGCCGATGGTGCCTTCCACCTCTTCGTGTCCCGCGTGGCCGATCATCACCAAGTGATAACCCTTGGCGTAGAAACGCTGTGCTTGCAGGTGAACTTTGGTGACCAAGGGGCACGTGGCATCGATGGACTCCAGGCTTCGACGCCCTGCAGCATCCACCACCGCCTTGGACACTCCGTGGGCGCTGAATATCGTGACAGCGCCTACGGGCACATCGTCGATGGCGTTGACAAACACGGCGCCGCGCTCCCTGAGGTCGTTCACCACGTATTGGTTGTGAACGATTTCATGGAACACGTAAACCGGCGCCCCAAACCTTTCAAGGGCGAGCGACACCACATCAATGGCGCGGGTCACCCCAGCGCAAAAGCCGCGGGGTTGAGCCAGTAAGATTTCCATCGACCCCGCCATGCCTCCAAGTCACTTTTTCGCGACTTGGGTGGGTGCCGGCCGAACCTCTTTGAGCTCGGGGAAATCCTTGAGCATGGAAGCTCCATACAAAGGCTTGTAAGCCCCTTGATGGCAGGTCTCGCAATTGATCTTCGCCACATCACCCAAATCGCCTTTGCGGTGGTCCGGGAAAGTGGCGGTCAATGGCTCCATGTAGTCGTTGTTCAAAGAACGGGCCATGCGGATGCCGTGCCAAGCCTTGACCCGTTGCGGGGGGTTGCCCTCCCAGCTCTGGAACGAGCGCGTGTTGTGGCAATAAGTGCAGTTCACCCCCAGGGCCTGCGACAAATGAACCATGAGACCATAGGTCCACTCGGCCTGCTTGATGGACTGCCGGTTACCGGTGGGCAGGGCCGTTGTGGCGTTGACCCGGATGTTCTCGTTGCCCAACAAGAAGGGTGTAAAGGGGTCATAGGGCAATGAGGACAGATTGACCGTGGGGTCTGGGGTGTTCTGTCCTGCCTTGTCGCCCATGAAGTTGGCGCCGTAGGGCGCGTCTTTCTTTTTAAACCACACGGCCGAGGGGATGGGTTGCCCTCGGTGGCAGGTATAACAAGTGACACCCGTTTGCGCCACATGCTGCGTCCACTGGCTGTTGATGTCTCGCGTCATCTGCAACATGCGGCGGGCCACGACCTTGGTGTACACCGTGTCCTCAGCGAAATTGGCGGGGTTGTGGCAATAGACACACCCTTGATCGGGTGCCACCCACGCCGTGATGGACACCATCAGACGCGTGAACTCTCCCGCACTGATGTCCCCCAACACTTGGACGTTTTTGAAAACCTGAGAGGCCCGAGGGCCTTCTGAACCCGGGGACGGGATGGCCACCGGAACTTCTTGCTTCGCAGCCACAAGCTCGGTGGTTCGAGGGTTGTAGATTTGGGCCATGCCGGTTCCGCGGTATCCGTGCTGAACCGCGTCCATGGGCGGACGTTCGCATCCACTCAAAACGGCCATGGCGGCCATGATGGCAATCAAAACTCTCATGGCTTGGCTCCCTGAATCGAAGCGGGATCGGTGATGGCCGGGAACATTCGCGCTCGCCGCCGTACCGCGTGACCGCCAGGATGGTGGCGCCGTGCATCGCAAACAAGAGCGCCGAACCATAAAGGAACACGATCGACAGCGCATGGAAAGGGTTGTAGAAGAGGTTGCCGTAGCGCAAGGAGAAGGCTGCCGTCCAATCCAGGTGCGGAAAGATGCCAAATGGCACGGCCTCTCCCCAAGAACCCATGAGGATGGGCCGGAAAAAGCCAAGGACCAAATAGAGCCATATGGCCGCCGCGAAGGCCCATGGCACGTGCGTGCCCATGCCCAGTTCGCGAGCCCGCCGGTAGGTGCGCCACCACCACAGGAACAGAGACAGGGTCAGGAACAGGCCCGCAATCAGCCACCACCCCCCTTGATTCAAAGGAGGCAAGCTCAAACCGTAACTCGGCGGCGGCGGCTCCAGCGACAGCCAGAACAACTGCCGAATGAACTGAATCGGGTTGTAATTGACGGACGCCAGCATGTTCATGCCGATGACCGTCGTGGCGATGATGCCGCAGATGATGGACGCCAATCCCAGTCCGCCCAGGTA
>RFSP01000162.1 GCA_009923895.1 Betaproteobacteria bacterium
GTAGGCGCCGGTGCTGTGCGCATCATCGAAGACTACCTGCAAGTGCTCTTGCCCAAGCTGATCGGCACCTCCGGCAATTTTGAGACCGTGGTCTTTGGCGTGGTGCTGATTGCCGTGCTGAAGTATGCGCCCGAAGGCTTGTGGCCCTTCGTGGCTCGTTTGGTTCCCCCGGCTGCGCGCAAGCGCGATTGGGACCAAGCCGCCCCCCTGCCCGAACGCGATCATCCCAAGCGCGGTGAATTGCTTCTCGACGTCCAAGCCGTGCGCAAAGAGTTCGGCGGACTCGTGGCAGTCAATGATGTGAGCTTTCAGTTACGAGCCGGCGACATCATGGGCCTGATTGGCCCCAACGGAGCGGGAAAGTCCACCACCTTCAACCTCATCACGGGGGTGCTGGAGCTCACCCGTGGGCAGGTGCATTTTCGCGGCGAGTCTGTGTCGGGCCTGCCCTCTCGGGACATTGCACGGCGCGGCATCTCGCGCACCTTTCAGCACGTCAAGATGATTCCAGAGATGACCGTGCTCGAGAACGTGGCCATCGGTGGCTATTTGCGCTCGAGCGCGGGCAGCTTGCGAGCCATGCTGAGGTTGGATCGGGCCGAAGAGCGACAGCTCTTTGCCGAAGCCGAGCGCCAGCTCGTGCGCATTGGCATGGGCGACAAGTTGCATGAGCTGGCGGGCAACCTGCCCCTGGGCCCGCAACGCCTGATGGAAATCGCCCGCGCGCTTTGCACCGACCCATCGCTGCTGCTGCTCGACGAGCCCGCTGCCGGCCTGCGCCACAAAGAAAAGCAAGCCTTGGCCGAAGTGCTGCGCCAGCTCAAATCTGAGGGCATGAGCATTTTGCTGGTGGAGCACGACATGGACTTTGTCATGGGCCTGACCGACCGCATTGTGGTCATGGAGTTTGGCACCCGTTTGATCGAAGGCACTCCCGCCGAAGTGCAAGCCAGCCCCGCCGTGCGAGCCGCCTATCTGGGCACGGAGCACTGACATGAACACCCCCACTCAGCCCTTGCTGCTGGTGCGCGACTTGCACGCCGGCTACGGCCGCGCCGAAGTGCTCACCGGGCTTCATTTTCAACTGCAAAAGGGCCAAGTCGTCACCGTGATTGGCCCCAACGGCGCCGGCAAGTCCACCACGTTGAACGCACTCATGGGGGTCATGCCCTCGCGCGGTCAAATCTTCTTCGATGGCCAAGACTTGGCCGATACCTCGCTGGAAGAACGGGTGATGATGGGCATGGCTTTGGTGCCCGAAAAGCGAGAGCTCTTCAGCACCATGAGCGTGGAAGACAACCTGATTCTGGGCGGCTATCGCTCCATGACACTCAAGGTGCCAAACTGGCAACGCGCGATCGAGCGGGTGTTTGAACTCTTTCCCAGGCTCCAGGAGCGGCGTGCACAAATGGCGGGCACCTTGTCAGGCGGCGAGCGCCAGATGCTGGCCGTGGGACGTGCCCTGATGTCTGAGCCCAAGCTGCTCATGCTCGATGAACCCAGTCTTGGGCTGGCCCCGCTCATCGTGCGAGAGATCTTCAACATCATTGAGCGGCTGCGCCAGCAGGGCACCAGCATTTTGCTCATTGAGCAAAATGCCCGCGCGGCCCTCGAAGTGGCCGATCACGGCTATGTGCTGGAGACGGGCAGCATCGCGTTGGAGGGGCCTGCGCAGCAGTTGGCCACCGACCCTCGCGTGATTGAAACCTATCTGGGTGCTGCGGCCTCCAAACACTGAGTTCGTTGACCATGTGGCGATATCAGGCCCCCGTGGCAGACATGCTCTACCTCATGGCCACGGTCAATGGGGCGCCGGCCTCTTGGTCTGAGTGTCCGGGCTTTGAAGGTTTGGACGCTGACACGGCCCGCGAGGTGCTCGAACAGGCCGCACGTTTTGCCAGTGAAGTTTTGGCCCCCACCAACAGCCCAGGGGACTTGGCCGGTTGCCTGTGGAGCGAATCGGGCGTGACCACACCGCCTGGCTACCGGGAGGCTTACCAAGCCTTTGTGGAAGGAGGCTGGCCGGCCTTGGCGTGCAGCCCCGAGGCCAGCGGACAAGGCCTGCCGCAGTTGCTCAACGCAGCCCTGTTTGAGATGCTGGTGGCGGCCAATCACGCCTGGACCATGTATCCCGGACTCTTGCATGGCGCCTATGAGGTGATCAAAGGTCATGGCAGCGACGAGGTGAAGGGCCTGTACCTCGAAAAGGTGGTCTCGGGCGAATGGCTGGCCACCATGAACCTCACCGAACCCCACGCCGGCAGCGACCTGGGGTTGGTCCGCACACGCATCGAGCCTGTGGCACTGCAAGACGGCAGCGCCCCGGCCAATGGGACCCCGGTGCGGGTGAGTGGCAGCAAAATCTTTATTTCGGGGGGTGATCACGACCTCACGGACAACATCGTCCATTTGGTGCTGGGCCGTCTGCCCGACGCGCCCGCGGGATCCAAAGGCCTGACGCTGGCCATCGTGCCCAAGTTCATGCCTGATGGCCGCCGAAACACCGTGCATTGCGACGGCATTGAAAAGAAGATGGGCATCAAAGGAAGCGCCACCTGCCAGATGCGCTTTGACCAGGCCGAGGGCTGGCTCATTGGGAAGCCGCACCGGGGTTTGGCGGCCATGTTCTTGATGATGAATTCCGCGCGTTTGCACGTGGCCATGCAGGGCGTGGGCCACCTGGAAGCCGCCACACAAAACGCCTGGGCGTATGCAGCCGATCGGCTGCAGATGCGAGCGCCCCGTCGACCCGAAGGTGCCACCGGCCACGGCCCCGACCCCATTGCCTGGCACCCCGCCATGCGCCGCATTTTGTACACGCTGCAATCGCGCACCGACGCAGCGCGACTCATTGCCTACTGGACCGCTCAATGGTTGGATGAGGCCGAGCAACACCCCGATGCCGACCATCGGCGAGCGGCCGCAGACCACGTGGCCCTGCTCACGCCGGTGGCCAAGGCCCTGTTCACCGACATGGGGCATCGCAGCGCCGATGAAGCCCTGCAGGTGTGGGGAGGCTACGGCTTTTTGCACGACTACGGCATTGAGCAAACCGTGCGCGACAGCCGCATTGCCCTCATCTACGAAGGCACCAACGAGATCCAAGCCATTGACCTGGTGCAGCGCAAGCTGTTGGACGATGGCGGACGGCGTGCGGAGGCCTTGCGTTCCCTCTTGGCCCAAGAGGTCCACGCCTGTCGCGCGCACCCCGAGACCTGCGCCTTTGCCGACGCCCTGGAGCAGCAATTGTCTGAGTGGTCACAGACCCAAGCGGCCTTGTTGACCGCGGCCCCGTCAGATCCGGAATGGCCTTTGCGCGCTGCCGATGACGTCCTCATGGGAATCGGACATGCGCTGATGGCCTGGGCCTGGGCGCGGCTGGCGCGCACCGCCTTAGTTCCTCAGATGGCACCGCCGTCAGGAGGGCGCACGCCCTCACAGTGGCTGGACAGTGCCCGCTTTGGCCTGGAGTGGTTGCTGCCGCAGGCGCAAGTGCACTGGCAGCGAGCCCGCCAACAAAACGCCGCCCTGCCCTGGGCTTGAACACCGAACCTTGAGCACACCATGATCGGCCGACCTCAGCCATCGCCCTTGAAATGGGGGCCCCTGGAAAGCATCGCGGGATTTCATGTGCACCGCGCGGCTGTCACCACGGCGCAGACGTTTGAGACTCACATTGGCAAAACCTTCGGGCTTCGCAAGGTGGAGTTTTCTCTGCTCATGCTGCTGCTGAGCAACGAGGCGTTGGCGCCGAAGCGACTCTCACGAGCGCTGTCGGTCACCGCGCCCAACCTCACTTTGTTGCTCGACCGTTTGCAAGATCGTGGACTGCTCACGCGTGTGCCCAACCCCCTGGACGGGCGCTCACAAAATGTGGTGCTCACGCCCGAAGGGCGTTCCCTGGCCGCACAAGCCGCCGAGGCCTCAAAAACCATGGAACTTGAGATACAAGGGCGGCTGTCCAGTGCCGAACACGCCATGCTCATTGAGCTGCTGCTCAAGCTGAGCGGGCCGGGGAAGCCTTAGATCGCTGGAGATTGCCACGGCCCTTCGGGCCTCGCAATGACGGTGCGCTTCGGCAAAGTTACTTGGACTTTTGCGCTTTCCAGTCCACCAGTTTTTGCATATGCCGCATGGAAATCTGGTGGGCGTGGATCAGCGAGAGCACGCCGTTTCGGTGCAACTCCACCACTTTGGCCTCGGGCAGCTCCATGAGCTTCTTGTCGTCCACCGACATGAACCCGTCGGCCGAAAGTTGCTCGCCGCTGGGCAGTGTGGCTTCAAAACGCATGTCCATGAGCAGATCTGCCTCTAGCAAGGCATCGCCAAAAAAGCGGGTGCGTTGAATTTCTAGTTCAATCTTTTGCAGCTGATCCCGCACGCCGTTGAGCTCCTCCGTGGGCTCGCCTTGGTCGTTGAACAGCGGTGTGCCTTCGGTGCGCGACCAATTGGGCCAGGCATCGTCAATCATGATGAGGGTTTTGTCCGCCTCGACACGGGTGATGCCAAAGGGGTAAGCCCGAACCATGGCGGGGATGTATCGAGCGCGCCAGTGCTCGCCGTCGACGAAGAGATTTTCTTTGTCACTCAGACCAAATGCCGCAATGGGTGCCACGTGCCTTTGCCCTTGCTCGTCTTTGCCTGTGTCGACAAAGAGGATGGGATAGTCCAAACACACAT
>RFSP01000163.1 GCA_009923895.1 Betaproteobacteria bacterium
TGAGCACCTCGGGGGCGGTACCCACGATCGTGGGCAAACTGTGATGTTCGCTCACCCAAAATCGGTGAAAGCCGAGGTCCTCGCAGTGGCACGCCAAAGACACAGAGTCTCGCAAGGCGGCGTCCTCGCCGCTCCCTGACAACGACACCGACTGATCCAACACCGACAAGCGCATGGCCCGATTGTCAGGTCGTTTGCGGTGTTTGACCAGAGGGGGTGTGCGGCTCAAGATCGGGTACTCTCAGGGGATGCTGACAAGGAGAACGCCGATGCGTTGGATCGTTCGGGGCGCCGGCTTGTTGCTGGCGCTTGTTGGGGTGGCGGTGCTGATCTTGGCCGCCTATGCATGGCGTGCCAGTCCGGTGACGGAGGGCCAGTGGGAGGTGCCCGTGGCAGCAGCCGGCCGAACGGGGCTGTTGGAAGAGGTGCGCATTGAGCGAGACCGCTACGGCGTGCCCACCATTCACGGCAAGCGAATCGAAGACGTGATGTACGGCCTGGGGGTGGTCCATGCCCAAGACCGCCTGTGGCAGATGGAAACGCATCGCCGCATTGGCGCGGGCCGCTTGTCTGAGGCCTTTGGCGCCGCGGCGCTGGACAACGACAAGTTTTTGCGAGCATTGGGTGTGCGCCGTGCTGCAGCGGCACAGTGGCAAAGGGCCAGCAGCGAATCCAAGGCTCTGCTGATGGCCTACACCGCGGGCGTCAATCAGGTCATCCGTGAAAAGATGAAGGCGCGTCCTCCGGAGTTCATCGTCTTGGGATTGCAGCCCGAACTTTGGGATCCGATCGACAGTTTGGCCTGGTCGTTGATGATGGCTTGGGATTTGGGCGGCAATTGGACGACCGAGCTGCAAAGAATGCGCTTGTCATCCAAGTTGAGCCTGGACCGCATCAATGAGCTGCTGCCACCTTATCCCGGTGAGCGCCCCGTACCCACCCGAGACTATGTGCAGCTGTATCGAGACCTGGGGCTGCTGCAAGGGGCTTCGCAGCAGGCTTGGATTCAATTGCCTGAGATTGCGCCTCCTTCGGGCATTGAAGGCACGGGCTCGAACAATTGGGTGTTGTCGGGCGCGAAAACCGTCACGGGCAAGCCGCTGTTGGCCAATGACCCGCACCTGGGGCTCAGTGCGCCAGCGCTGTGGTACTTCGCACGGCTGAAGGCCCCCGGGCTGGATGTGGGGGGCGTCACCTTGCCGGGCCTGCCCACGGTGGTGTTGGGACAAAACGCGCATCTGGCCTGGGGCTTCACCAATACCGGCCCGGACGTGCAAGATCTCTACATTGAGCAAGTGGATTCGGCCGATCCCCAACGCTATCGCACGCCCACCGGCACGGCGGCTTTTGAAACGCAAGAAGAAATCATCAAAGTCAAAGGGCAGGCCGATGTGAAATTCACCGTGCGCGCCACCCGACATGGCCCGGTGATTTCCGATGCCGGCACCATGGCCGACGTGACCCAAGCGCGCCACGTGCTGGCCTTGCGGTGGACGGCCCTGGATGCGGACAGCGACGTTTTGGCGGTGGCCATGGGCATGAGCCGCGCGCGGACCCTGCAAGAGTTTGTGGATGCGGCGCAGAACTGGGTGGCCCCCATGCAAAACATGGTGGTGGCCGACCAGCAAGGGCGCATTGCCATGGTGTCGGCCGGCCGTTTGCCGCTGCGTTCACCCGACAATGATTTGCGGGGTGTGGCGCCTGCGCCTGGGTGGGACCCTCGATACGACTGGATCGGCTGGGTGCCCAAGACAGAAACACCCCGGGAGTTGGATCCGCCGCGAGGATGGATTGCCACGGCCAATCAACGCATTCATGGGCCGGAGTACAAGCACTTTGTCACCGCCGATTGGACCTTGCCGTATCGACAGCAGCGCATTGAACAGGTGCTGCAGTCGCGCGAGAAACATTCGATGGACGACTTGGCGCAGCTGCAATCCGATGTCAAGTCACTGGCTGCGGGGCGTTTGCTGCCATGGCTCATGAAGGCACAGTCCTCTCACCCGCTGGCAGCGCAGGCCATGAAGGAGCTTGCTGGTTTTGACGGCACCATGGATGCCCAACGCGCAGCACCGTTGATTTTTTGGGCCTGGCAGCGTTCATTGGCGCGCACCTTGGTCAACGACAAGATCGGGCAGGAGTTGTTTGACAAGTCGTTTTCTGGCCGAACGTTTCAAGATGCACTGGAAGGCATCTTGGAGCGCAATGACTCTTGGTGGTGCCATGACAAGGCGACATCTCAAGCGCAGACCTGCGCTCAACGCGTGGACCAGGCCTTGTCTTTGGCCTTGGACGAGTTGTCATCTCGATTCGGGAGCGATGTGGGACGATGGAAGTGGGGTCAGGCCCACGCTTTGTGGGCCGAGCACCGACCGTTTTCCAAGGTGGCGGCGCTGTCGCCGCTGTTCAGCCTGAGCACTGCCGTATCGGGCGACACGCACACGGTCAATGCGCAGCGTGTGGGGCTTTCGGGGCCGACCGAGACGCGGTACCGCAGCACCCACGGCCCCAGCCTTCGGGGACTGTATGACGTGCAAGACCGTGCAAAGTCTCGCGTCATGCACAGCAGTGGGCAAAGTGGTTTGCCGTGGCTGTCTTCCTATCGGGACTTTGTGCAGCCTTGGGCTCAAGGCGCATACATTCCCTTGTGGCCATCGGCCGACGAGGCCGCCAAAGGCGGCACGTTGGTGCTCAGGCCCGTTCCTTGATCAGAAAGAGCGTTTGTGTTTGCTTGGTTTGAAAGACTTGTAGACCCCTATCCATCGCAAGAACCCGAAGTTCCTCCGCAGGGTTTTTGGCCCTTCATGTGGGCGTGCACGCAAGGCACTCGTGCCTACATTGCCTTGATGACGCTGTTCACGGCCTCCATTGGCGCTTTTGAGGCGCTGTTGTTTGCCGTGATGGGACGCATTCTGGATTGGT
The DNA here is from genome assembly GCA_009923895.1 of Betaproteobacteria bacterium. Lineage (GTDB taxonomy): Bacteria > Pseudomonadota > Gammaproteobacteria > Burkholderiales > Burkholderiaceae_C > Rubrivivax. Next base: position 2,923 of record RFSP01000163.1, read on the forward strand.
TGGCCGTGGTGCCGGCCGATCAATTGTGGGCCCGCGAAGGCGCCACGTTGTTGGGCCTGGCCGTGGTGTTGGTCTCGAGCATTGCGTTGGCGGCTTTCCAAACCATGTTCAAGCATCAGGCGCTGGCGGGCAATTTGCCCATGCGTTTGCGTTGGAATTTTCACCGGCTCATGCTCAGCCAAAGCATGAGCTTTTTCCAAGACGAATTTGCCGGCCGCATTGCCACCAAGCTCATGCAGTCGGCTTTGGCTGTCAGAGACACGTGGATGATCATGACCGACATCCTGGTCTACGTGGTCATCTACTTCGTGACCATGGGCGGCGTCTTGGGCAGTTTTGATACACGAGCGCTCGGTCCGTTCTTGCTATGGATTGCGCTGTATGGCGTGTCCTTGAGATTTTTTGTCCCGCGCTTGTCGCGCGTGGCTCAAGCGCAAGCCGATGCGCGCTCGCTCATGACGGGCCGCATCACCGATGCTTATACCAACATCTCCACCGTCAAGCTGTTTTCTCACTCGCACCGTGAAGCCGGGTTTGCCCGCTCGGCGATGCAAGACTTTTTGAAAACCGTCCAAGGGCAGATGCGTTTGGTGTCGGGCTTTGAGACGGTGAACCAGGTGCTGTCGGTCATTTTGATTGGCAGCACGGTGGGGGTGGTGCTGTGGCTGTGGACCCAAGGTGAGGTGGGGGTTGGGGCGGTAGCCGCATCAACGGCAATGGCGCTACGGTTGAACGGCATCTCGCACTGGGTGATGTGGGAAATGGCGGCGCTTTTTGAGCATGTGGGCACCGTGCAAGACGGCATGGGCATCTTGTCGCGACCACAAACAGTGGTGGATCGCCCGAATGCGGTGGCGTTGCAAGTGCCCCGCGGCGAGGTGGTCTTTGAGCGTGTGGACTTCTCCTACGGCAATGGCCGCCGCGTGGTGCAAGATTTGTCATTGCACATCCGCCCAGGAGAAAAGATTGGCTTGGTGGGACGCTCGGGCGCGGGAAAGAGCACGCTGGTCAATTTGTTGCTGCGCTTTTATGACCTGCCCAGTGGCCGGATATTGATCGATGGACAGGACATTGCGGGAGTGACCCAAGAATCCCTGCGCGCGCAAATTGGCATGGTCACCCAGGACACGTCGCTATTGCACCGCTCAGTTCGAGAAAATCTGGTGTACGGACGACCCGACGCCACCGAAGAGCAAATGCGTCGTGCGGCTGAGCGTGCGGAGGCCACCGAGTTCATCAGCCACTTGGTGGACCCCAAAGGCCGCAAGGGATTTGATGCGCATGTGGGGGAGCGCGGAGTGAAGCTCTCTGGTGGGCAGCGACAGCGCGTTGCCATTGCCAGGGTGATGCTCAAAGACGCGCCGATCTTGCTGCTCGATGAGGCCACGAGTGCACTGGACAGTGAAGTGGAGGTGGCCATTCAGGCGAGCTTGTATCGCTTGATGGAGGGCAAGACGGTGGTGGCCATTGCCCACCGCTTGTCCACCATTGCGGCCATGGACCGGTTGATCGTGATGGACCAAGGACGCATCGTCGAGGAGGGCACGCACCAGACGCTCTTGGCGCGAGGCGGCATTTATGCCCGTCTGTGGGCGCACCAAAGCGGTGGGTTCTTGGGGGAAGAAGCGGACGACTGATGTCTGCTTCGCCAACATCTCCCGGGCCGCACCCGGGGGCTGCGCGGGGCTCATGCGGCTCGGGTGCCGCTTCAATGCTTGAAGCGG
>RFSP01000164.1 GCA_009923895.1 Betaproteobacteria bacterium
TGGTGCAGTCGCAACTGCGTCAGCCGGGTCAGCCGCTCTACAAGGTGGCTGACACCGAGCAGCCGCTGATCGTGGTGAAGTGCGACGAAACCCCCTCGGGGGGACTGCCGCTGGCCACCGTGTCCTACCGAGGACGCAGCTGCCACGTGCCGGCGCAAGGCAGCGGTCATTCGGCGCAGGTGCTGCAGATGCTGTCCTTGCTGGCCACGCTCAGCAAGGTGCCGGGGGCCATTGCCAATTCTCCGGCGGTGTTGATCAAGTAGTGGGTCGCGCGGAGGCGGGGGGGCTTGTGCGCCTCACTTCAACACATCGCCCAGACACCAGTACTTGGTCTCCAGATAGTCGTCAATGCCTTGCCGCGCCCCCTCGCGCCCCAGACCCGACTGTTTGACACCGCCAAAAGGCACTTCGGTGGTGGAGATCAGCCCGGTGTTGATGCCCACCATGCCGTATTCCAGGGCCTCGGCCACACGAAAGATGCGACCCATGTCGCGGCTGTAGAAATAGCTGGCCAATCCGTACTCGGTGGCGTTGGCCAGTTCAATCACCTCGGCTTCGGTTTTAAAACGAAACACTGGCGCAACGGGGCCGAAGGTTTCCTCGCGGGCGCAAAGCATGTCGGAGGTCACATCGGCCAACACGGTGGGCGTGAAAAAGCGCTCACCCAGGCGAGACCCTCCCACGACCACGCGGGCGCCTTTGGCCAGGGCGTCGTCCACATGGGTTTGCACTTTGGCCAGTGCCGGTTCGTCAATCAGCGGCCCCAGATTCACGCCCGCTTCAAAGCCGCTGCCCACTTTCAGGCTTTGGGTTTTGGCAGCCAACTTGGCCACGAAAGCGTCATACACGCCATCTTGCACATACATCCGGTTGGCGCACACGCAGGTCTGGCCGGCATTGCGGTACTTGCTGACCATGGCGCCTTCCACCGCGCTGTCCAAGTCGGCGTCGTCAAACACGATGAAGGGGGCATTGCCGCCCAATTCCAGGCTGATTTTCTTGATGGTGGAGGCGCACTGGGCGGCCAAGATGCGACCCACTTCGGTGGACCCCGTGAATGACAGGTGTCGCACCACGTCACTGGTGCACAGCACCTTGCCTATGGCCACCGACTGCTCGGCGTCGGCGCTGAGCACGTTGAGCACCCCAGCGGGCATGCCCGCCCGCAAGGCCAGTTCGGCCGCAGCCAGCGCTGAAAGAGGCGTTTGCTCAGCCGGCTTGATGACCACCGGGCAACCGGCTGCGAGTGCCGGTGCCACTTTGCGCGTGATCATGGCGATCGGGAAATTCCAGGGGGTGATGGCGGCGCACACGCCAATGGGTTGGCGGATGACCATGTAGCGCTTGTTGGGGTCGGTGGTGGGAATGGTTTCGCCATAGACCCGGCGGGCTTCTTCAGCAAACCATTCGATGAAACTGGCACCGTAGAGCACCTCGCCGCGCGCCTCGGCCAGCGGCTTGCCCTGCTCAGCCGTCATGATGCGCGCCAGGTCATCGGCGTGTTGGTGCAGCAGCCCAAACCATTTCATCAACACCGCACCGCGTTCTTTGGCGGTCTTCGCGCGCCAGGCGGGCCAGGCGTTGTTGGCGGCCACGATGGCTTGGTGGGCTTGTTCGGGTCCCACATTGGCCACATCGGCCAGGTGCTCTCCCGTGGCCGGGTCGGTCACTGCGAACCGCGCGTGCCCTGCCACCCATTCGCCGCCAATGAGGCTGTCGGTCTTGAGCAGGGTGGGGTCGCTGAGCTGGGACAGGGGGGACGCAGGAGTGGACATGGTGAACAGGGTGTCAATGACGCAGGGCATTGAATATAGCGTCACTCGCTGGAGGAGGTTTGAGCTTGGAAATCCGGCCGGTGTGCGCTCGATTCAGACAGGTGCCATCCGTCGGCTCCTCAGGCGATAATGCAAGGTTGACTTGTACGACCTTCCTGACCTTTCTCACCCTTCTGACACTCTTGAGAGCCGCGTGCCATGAAAGCTGCACAGATCCGTTCCACGTTCCTGCAATTTTTTGAGTCCAAGGGACACCAAATTGTGGCCTCCAGCCCCGTGGTGCCGGGCGACGACCCCACGCTGCTGTTCACCAACGCGGGCATGAACCAGTTCAAAGACGTGTTCCTCGGATTTGACAAGCGGCCCTACACCCGTGCGGCCACCAGCCAAAAGTGCATCCGCGCCGGCGGCAAGCACAACGACTTGGAAAACGTGGGCTACACGGCGCGGCACCACACCTTTTTTGAGATGCTGGGCAATTTCAGCTTTGGTGACTACTTCAAGCGCGAGGCCATCACCTATGCCTGGGAGTTGTTGACGGTGCATTTCAAGCTGCCCAAAGACAAGCTTTGGGCCACCGTGTACGCCGAAGACGACGAGGCTTACGACATCTGGCTCAAAGAGGTGGGGCTGCCTGCCGAGCGCATCGTGCGCATTGGCGACAACAAGGGCGCTCGCTACATGTCCGACAACTTCTGGATGATGGGTGACACCGGTCCATGCGGCCCTTGTTCTGAAATCTTCTACGACCACGGCCCCGAGGTGCCCGGTGGACCTCCTGGCTCGCCCGAGCAAGACGGTGACCGTTACATCGAGATCTGGAACAACGTCTTCATGCAGTTCAACCGCACCGAAGACGGCACCATGCACCGATTGCCCAAACCCAGCGTGGACACGGGCATGGGCTTGGAGCGTTTGGCGGCGGTGCTGCAGCACGTGCACAGCAACTACGAGATCGATCTGTTTGCCAACCTCTTGGCAGCCACCCGCGATGCGGTCATGGCCTCAGGCGGCAAGGCCATTGAAGACATCCAAACCCCCTCGCTCAAAGTCATTGCCGATCACATCCGGGCTTGTGCCTTCACCGTGGTGGACGGTGTCATTCCGGGTAACGAGGGCCGTGGCTATGTGCTGCGCCGCATTGCACGCCGAGCCATTCGCCATGGCTACAAACTGGGTGCTCGCAAGCCCTTTTTTCACAAACTCGTGGCCCCGTTGGCCGCCGAGATGGGGCAGGCGTATCCGGAATTGCAGCGCGACGCGGTGCGCGTGACCGAGGTGCTCAAGCAAGAAGAGGAGCGCTTCTTCCAGACCATTGCGCATGGCATGGAAATTCTCGAGGCCGCTTTGGCTGCTGGCCAAGCCCACGGGCAAGGGATTGATGGCGACACGGCTTTCAAGCTCCATGACACCTTTGGATTCCCCCTGGACCTCACCGCCGATGTCTGCCGCGAGCGTGGCGTGAGCGTGGACGAGGCCGGTTTCAATGCGGCCATGGCACGCCAGCGCGAGCAGGCCCGATCGGCGGCCAAGTTCAAGATGGCTGCGGGCCTGGAGTACAGCGGTGGGGACACCACCTTCCATGGCTATGAGCATTTGGTGTGCGAGACCTCCCACGTCACGGCCTTGTACGTGGATGGCACGGCCGTCACCAAAGCCCGTGCGGGGGACGACGTGGTGATCGTGCTCGACCACACGCCTTTTTATGCGGAGAGCGGCGGGCAGGTGGGTGACAGCGGTGAGCTTCGCAACCCGCGTGCCCGCGTGGTCGTGGAAGACACGGTCAAGATCCAGGCCAGCGTGCATGGCCACCAGGGGCGCATCGTCGAAGGCGAAGTCGAGGTGGGCGACCGTTTCACTGCACGGGTCGATGCCGAACGACGCGCCCAGACCATGCGCAACCACAGCGTGACCCATCTCATGCACAAGGCCTTGCGCGAGGTGCTGGGCGCCCACGTGCAACAAAAGGGCTCGCTGGTCACGCCTGAACGCACCCGCTTTGATTTCTCCCACAACGCCCCCATCACCGAGGCGCAAATGGCGCAGGTCGAGGCGATCGTCAATGCCGAGATCTTGGCCAACGCGGCCACCCAGGCCCGGGTGCTGCCCATTGATGAGGCGCAAAAGCTTGGCGCCATGATGTTGTTTGGCGAGAAGTACGGCGATGAAGTGCGGGTGCTGGACATCGGCTCCTCTCGAGAACTTTGCGGAGGTACTCATGTGCAGCGCACGGGGGACATTGGCGTCTTCAAAATCGTTGCCGAGGGCGGCGTGGCCGCGGGGGTTCGTCGCGTGGAGGCCGTCACGGGCGGGCATGCGCTGTCCTATTTGCAGCAGCTTGAATCCACACTGAGTGGCGTGGCCCAAGCGCTCAAGGTCACCCCTGCCGATGTGCCGGCTCGCGTGGTGGCGGTGCTGGAGCAGATGAAGGTGTTGGAGAAAGACATCTCCGCACTCAAGGGCAAGCTCGCATCGGCCCAAGGCGATGAGCTGCTCTCGCAGGCGGTGGATGTGCAGGGACTCAAGGTGCTGGCCGCACGCCTGGACGGGGCCGACGCCAAGACGCTGCGCGAGACCCTGGACAAGCTCAAAGACAAGCTCAAGACGGCGGCCATCGTGTTGGCCACCGTGGACGGCGGCAAAGTGCAACTGGCTGCAGGCGTGACGGCCGACAGCGTGGGCAAGGTCAAAGCCGGCGAGCTCGTGAATTTTGTGGCGCAGCAAGTGGGCGGCAAAGGCGGCGGCAAACCCGACATGGCCATGGCTGGGGGCACCGACCCCACGTCCTTGCCTCAAGCATTGGCATCGGTCGCCCCCTGGATTGCTTCAGCCCTGCGGGCTTCGCAATGACG
>RFSP01000165.1 GCA_009923895.1 Betaproteobacteria bacterium
GGCTATGGCTACATCCGCGTCAACGGCGCGGCCAAGGCCGGCGCACACAGCGTTGAGCGCTTTGTGGAAAAGCCCGACCTCGCCACCGCTGAGGGCTATCTCCAGGCCGGCGGCTACTTCTGGAACGCCGGCATGTTCGTGCTCAAGGCCAGCACCTGGATGTCGGCCCTGGAGCGCTTCAGGCCTGACATTGCCCAAGCCTGCAAAGCCTCATGGGCGGTACGTGCCACCGATGACAAGTTTGTGCGTCCGGGCAAGGCCGAGTTTGCTGCCGTGCCGTCGGAGTCGGTGGATTACGCCGTCATGGAAAAGTGTCCTGGCAGTCCGGTGGGCATCCGCATGGTGGCACTCAACGCCGGCTGGAACGACCTGGGCGCTTGGGAGGCCGTGTGGCAAGTCTCCGATAAAGACGCGCAAGGCAACGCCGCCGTGGGCGACGCGCTCATTGCTGACAGCAGCAACACCTTGGTCCACGCCACCAGCCGTCTGGTGAGCGTGGTGGGCCTCAAAGACGTGGTGGTGGTGGAAACACCCGACGCGGTGCTGGTGGCCGACCGCGAGAAGAGCCAAGACGTCAAGAAGATCGTCAACCAGCTGGGCGCCGAGCAACGTGGCGAGCAAGCCCTGCACCGCAAAGTGCACCGTCCCTGGGGCTGGTACGACAGCATCGACAGCGGGCCGCGGTTTCAGGTCAAGCGCATCATGGTCAAGCCGGGGGCGAGTTTGAGTCTGCAAATGCACCACCACCGCGCTGAACATTGGATCGTGGTCACGGGCACGGCCGAAGTGACGGTGGGCGACAAGATCGTGCTGCTGTCCGAAAACCAAAGCACCTACATCCCACTCGGCGAGACCCACCGTCTGCGCAATCCGGGCAAAGTGCCGTTGGAAATCATTGAGGTCCAGTCCGGCAGCTACTTGGGCGAGGACGACATCGTCCGTTACGAAGACACCTACGGCAGGAACTAGGGCCTCTCAACATGACCATACTTGTCACCGGCGGTGCCGGATTTATCGGCAGCAACTTTGTCCTCGATTGGCTGAAAGATGACGCCACCCAGGGCGAGAGCGTCGTCAATTTGGACGCCCTGACCTACGCCGGCAATCTGCGCAATCTCGCTTCGCTGAAAGGCGATGCGCGGCACCGTTTCGTGCAAGGCGACATCTGCGACTGCTCGCTGGTGGACCGCCTGCTAGCCGAGCACCAGCCCCGCGCCATCGTGCACTTTGCGGCCGAGAGCCATGTGGACCGCAGCATCCACGGCCCGGGTGCCTTCATTCGCACCAACGTGGAAGGCACCTTCACCTTGCTCGAAGCCGCGCGGGCTTATTGGGGGACCTTGCAAGGTGCTGCGAAAGAAGCTTTCAGGTTTCACCACGTGTCCACCGACGAGGTGTACGGCAGTCTCCAACCCAGCGACCCGGCCTTCACCGAGACTCACCCCTACGAGCCCAACAGCCCCTACTCCGCCAGCAAAGCGGCCAGTGACCACTTGGTGCGTGCCTGGCACCACACCTACGGGCTGCCGGTGCTCACTACCAACTGCTCCAACAATTACGGGCCTTATCACTTCCCCGAAAAGCTCATCCCGCTCATGATCGTCAATGCGTTGGCAGGCAAGCCCCTGCCCGTGTACGGCGATGGGCAGCAGATCCGTGACTGGCTCTACGTGAGCGACCACTGCAGCGGCATCCGTGCTGTGCTCGCACGCGGACGCGTGGGCGAGACCTACAACATCGGGGGCTGGAACGAGAAGCCCAACCTCGACATCGTGCACACCGTGTGCGCCTTGCTGGACGAACTGCAACCCAGTGCCCAAGGCCCTTATGCGCGACTGATCACCTACGTCAAAGACCGCCCCGGCCACGACCGGCGCTACGCCATTGATGCGCGCAAGATCGAGCGCGAACTGGGATGGCGCCCGGCAGAAACCTTTGAGACCGGCATTCGCAAGACCGTGCAGTGGTACCTCACCCACCAAGACTGGGTGGCCGAGGTGCAAAGTGGCAGCTACCGCGATTGGGTGGCCGCCAATTACGCCCATCGATGATGGCTGATCCGCATCCCATCGTCATGGCGAGGGCAGCAGGCCCGAAGCAATCTCCTGCGCTGCGTCCATGAAGATTCTGCTCCTCGGCAAAAACGGCCAACTCGGTTGGGAGTTGCAGCGCGCCCTCGCGCCCCTGGGTGAGGTGGTTGCTCTGGATCGCCATAACGGCGGCGACATGACCCAGACCGAAGCACTGGTTGATCTTGCTTTGGGCTTGGCTCCGCAGGTCATCGTCAACGCGGCGGCCTACACCGCTGTCGACAAGGCCGAGTCCGAGCGCGACCTGGCCATGCAAATCAACGCCCACACCCCGGCGGCTTTGGCTTCTGTGGCCAAAGACGTGGGTGCGCTGATGGTGCACTACAGCAGTGACTATGTCTTTGACGGCTCAGGGCATCATGCGCGCGACGAGACCGCGGCCCACGGGGCTCTGAGCGTGTATGGCCACAGCAAGGCCGCGGCCGAACATGTCATACAGTCCATCGATGGCCCGCACCTCATCTTGCGAACCAGCTGGGTCTATGGCGCGCGCGGCGGCAATTTCGCCAAGACCATGTTGCGGCTTGCCGCCGAACGCGATGCCTTGCAGGTCATCGACGACCAAATCGGTGCCCCCACGGGCGCCGACTTGTTGGCCGACCTGAGCGCACACATGATTCGCGCCACGCTCACACGCCCCGAGTTGGGGGGGCTGTACAACGCCGTGGCCTCGGGCGAAACCAGCTGGCATGGCTACGCCTGCCACGTGATCGACTTTGCGCGCTCGCAGGGGGTACCGCTCAAGGTCGCCCGCGAACACATTCACGCCCTGCCCACGTCGAAATACCCCACGCCCGCCACGCGGCCGCTCAACTCGCGTTTGAGCACGGCCAAACTGCAGCAGGCCTTTGGGTTGACGTTGCCTTCATGGCAACAAGGTGTGGAGCGTATGCTGTTGGAAATTCTTCCCCGCTGAACCCGTATGAGCACCCCTTCCAAGCGCAAAGGCATCATCCTGGCCGGTGGTTCAGGCACACGCTTGCACCCGGCCACGCTGGCCATCAGCAAGCAGCTGCTGCCGGTGTACGACAAGCCCATGGTGTACTACCCGCTGTCCACCTTGATGCTGGCTGGCATCCGTGACATCCTGGTCATCAGCACGCCGCAAGACACGCCCCGCTTTGAACACCTGCTGGGCGATGGCTCTCAATGGGGGTTGAACCTGCAGTACTGCGTGCAACCCAGCCCCGATGGCCTGGCCCAGGCCTTCATCTTGGGTCGGGACTTTGTGGGCGGCGCGCCCAGCGCCCTGGTGTTGGGCGACAACATTTTCTACGGCCACGACCTGCAAGCCATGCTGCAACGCGCCCACGACCGCACGCGCGGCTCGACGGTGTTCGCCTACCACGTGCAAGACCCCGAGCGCTATGGCGTGGTGGAGTTCGACGCCCACAAGCGCGCCTTGTCGATCGAAGAAAAGCCCAAGGCCCCCAAGAGCAACTACGCCGTCACGGGGCTGTACTTCTACGACGAGCAGGTCTGTGACATTGCTGCCCACATTCAGCCCAGTGCGCGGGGCGAGCTTGAAATCACCGCGGTCAATGCGCACTACTTGGCCCAAGGCCAGTTGAGCGTGGAGATCATGGGCCGGGGCTATGCCTGGCTGGACACGGGCACACACGACAGCCTCATGGACGCCGGGCAGTTCATTGCCACGCTCGAAAAGCGTCAGGGCCTCAAAGTGGCCTGCCCCGAGGAGATTGCTTACCGCGCCGGCTGGATCAGCGCCGAGCAGCTCGAGCGCCAAGCGCAACCCATGCTCAAGAACGGCTATGGGCAGTACCTGCTCAAAGTGCTGCGCGAAAAGGTCTTTTGATGAAGCTCGTGCCCACGCACATTGCGGGCTTGCTGCTTGTGGAGCCCACCGTGTTTGCCGACGACCGCGGCTGGTTCATGGAGACCTTCCACGAGGCCAAGTTTAACCAAGGGTTGCAGGCGTTGGGCTTGCCCATTCCGCGGCCCTTTGTGCAAGACAACCACTCCAGCTCCAAAAAAGGCGTGCTGCGCGGCTTGCACTACCAACAGACCCCTCACGCGCAGGGCAAGCTCGTACGCGTGGTCCAAGGGGCCGCCTGGGACGTGGCGGTGGACATCCGCCGCGGCTCACCCACGTTCGGCCAATGGGTGGGTGCAGAGTTGAGCGCTGAGAACAAGCGCCAGTTTTGGATCCCTGAAGGCTTTGCGCACGGCTTCATCGCCCTGCAAGACGACACGCACTTCCTCTACAAAACCACCGATTTCTACAACAAAGACAGTGAGCGCTGCATCCGTTGGGACGATCCCACCTTAAAGATTGACTGGCCCCCCGTCAACCCCGCTTCAAATCAAGGTCCGATCGTCAACGACAAAGACACCCACGCGCCGCTCTTGAGTCAGTCGGAGACGTAGGGCTTATCTGACCCCCTCGCCCTCTGCGGAAACCGATCGGTCAATACAACCGCGTCTGCAATTACCTAATGCTATTAGATACCACACACAACGCGTCATGAAATATCGAAGCGGACTCCTTTCCAGAGATTTTCTGATGAAGG
>RFSP01000166.1 GCA_009923895.1 Betaproteobacteria bacterium
ATGACGGTGGCGCTGCCCATGCGGGTGCCCACAGAACCCCCTGTGCCGTGGGCCAAGGCCAAGGTGCAGTCTGGGACCTGAACACGCGGATGCGCCTCGCCGCGCAATTGCCGGACGGCTTCAATCACCTTGGTCATGCCGCCTCGGTTGGCGGGGTGGTTGTTGCACAAGCCGCCTCCGTCGGTGTTGAAGGGCAGCTTGCCCACGCCAGAAATCAAGTTGCCATCTGCCACAAATCGGCCCCCCTGGCCCTTGGCGCAAAAGCCCAAGTCTTCCAGCGTCATGAGCACCGTGATGGTGAAACTGTCATAGATGGAGACATAGTCCATGTCGGCCGGTGTGAGTTGGGCCTCTTCAAAGGCCATGGGTCCAGACACCACCGCCCCGGTGTAGGTCAGGTCCACTTGGCCCCCGTTGAGATGCTTGACGGATTCCCCAGTGCCCAAAATCTTGACGCAACGATCGCCCAGCGTTTTGGCGATCTCCGACTTGACGATCACCAATGCCCCGCCACCGTCGGTGATGACGCAGCAGTCCAAGCGATGCAAAGGGTCTGCAATCATGGGTGAATTCAACACATCTTGAACGGTCACCACCTCTCGCAGCAAGGCACGTTCATTGTGCTGGGCATGATGGGATGCAGCCACCTTGATCCACGCCAATTGCTCTGACGTGGTGCCAAATTCGTGCATGTGTCGCATCGCGGCCATGCCATACAGGTTGGTGATGACGGGCGCATAGGGCATTTCAAAGCCGTAGTCGGGCACGCCCCCACCGTAGTTTCTGGCGCCCAACATGGCCACGCCTTCGGCCCGGGGGCGGCCGGCCAGCGTGACCAAAGCCACCGAGCATTTGCCGCGGGCAATGGCGTTCAAGGCATGGCCGATGTGGACGATGTAAGACGATCCACCGGTCTCGGTGGAGTCGATGTGGCGCAGTTTCAGGCCCATGTAATCGGCCATGGCAATGCCACCCAAGCCAGGGGCGTCGCCTGCGCAGAAATAGCCGTCGACGTCGTTTTTGGTCAGGCCGGCATCTCTCAAGGCGCCAGCGGCCGACTCGGCGTGGAGTTGCGCCACCGTTTTGTCGTCGGCTTTGCGGGTGGGGTGTTCAAAGGCGCCTGCGATCCAGGCTTTACTCGGTCTGCTCATGAAGCTGTCTACCGTCAATGCGATCAATAAGACTTGGGCAATCCCAGCACACGCTCGGCGATGTAGCACAAGATCAGGTGGGGCGTGATGGGAGCGATGCGATGGATCAGGCATTCGCGCAAGTACCGCTCCACATGATATTCCTTGGCGTAACCCATGCCGCCATGGGTCATGACGGCGTTGGTGCAGGCATTGAATGACGCTTCACCGGCCAGGTACTTGGCGGCGTTGGCCATGGCGCCGCAGTCTTCACCCCGGTCATAGAGCTGCGCGGCCCGAAATGCCATGAGGTTGGCGGCTTCCAACTCAGCCCAACTCTGCGCCAAGGGGTGTTGAATGGCCTGATTCATGCCGATGGGCCGGCCAAAAACCACGCGTTCTTTGGCATAGGCCGTGGCCCGACGCAAGGCGGCGCGGCCCAACCCCACCAACCCCGCAGCGATGAGAATGCGTTCGGGGTTGATGCCATGGAGCAGGTACTTGAAGCCCTGACCTTCCTCACCGATGCGGTTTTCAACGGGGATCTCCAAGCCATCGATGAACATCTGGTTGGAGTCCACGCACTTGCGCCCCATCTTGTCGATGACCCGTGTCTCCACCTTGGTGCGGTCGAGGTCGGTGAAAAACAAGGTCAGTCCATCGACGGGCCTTTTGACTTCGCTTTCGTCGGCTGTGCGCGCAATCAACAAGATCTTGTTGGCCACCTGCGCCGTGCTGATCCAGACCTTTTGTCCGTGGACGATGTAGCGGTCCCCTTTGCGTACCGCGCGAGTCTTCAAGCGCGTGGTGTCCAAGCCGGTGTTGGGTTCGGTCACGCCAAAACAGGCGATGTCTTTGCGGGTGATGACCGGGGGCAGCATGCGCTGCTTTTGCTCCTCGCTGCCGTAGCGCACCACGGGGTTCAGACCAAAAATGCCCAGACTGACCGAGGACACGCCGCCGTTGCCCGCGCCCGACTCCGAGATGGCCTGCATGAGCAGCGCCGCCTCGGTGATGCCCAGGCCCGAACCCCCGTACTCGGTGGGCATGGCAATGCCCATGAACCCGTGGTCTGCGATGGCGCGACAAAACTTTTCGGGGAACTCACCGTCGCTGTCCCGCTCGAGCCAATAGCTGTCTCCAAAACCATCGCAGAGTTTCTTGACGCTGTCGCGGATTTGAATTTGCTCGGGGGTGAAGTCAACACTCATGAAGGAACCTTGGAGGAAATCATCAAAACAGTTGTCAGAGAACGTGGCGCACGGTGACGCTATTGACCCGCTGGCATGCGGATGTCCAAGCGCTTTAAGGTGGCGGACAGGCGGTTGTGTTCGGCCACCCAGGCCGCCTGGTCATCTTTGGCTGTGCCCGTGCCCTGCGGCGACAAGCCAATGGCGGCGAGCTTGGTTTTGAAGGCCTCGCTTTGCACGGCTTGGACCGCCGCGCGATTGAGTTGCGCAATGATGGCGTCGGGCGTTTTGGCGGGCGCCGACAGACCCACCCAGGACACCCAATTGTTGGCATTCATGAACTCGCTGTAGCCCAGCTCACCCATGGTGGGCGTGTCGGGCAACTGAGGCAAGCGGTTGGGAGAGGACACCGCCAAGGCGTTGAGTTTGCCGCTTTGAATGTGCGGAAGACTGCCAGTGAGCGTGTAGGTGGCGAAGGTGACGCGCCCCGCGATCATGTCCATCGTGCCGGGTTGCTGACCCCCATAGACAATGGGCCGGGCGGTCCCGTTGTAGAGCTTGCTAAAGACCAAAAAGGCCAGCCCCGGGGGGGTTAACTCCGGTTGCCCGATGGAGGCGTAGGTCACATCCTCCTTCTTGTCCTGCATCTTGGCCAACAGGTCTTTCATTGTCTTGATGCCCGAGGGCGCGCCGGACATGAAGACGATGTCGTACTTGGTGAAGATGGAGACCATCTTGAAGTCGTCCAGGGGTTTGAAGTTGGACGTCTTGTCGAGCAGGGGCAAGATGATGTACTGCGGCGTGCCGCCCACCAACAGCGTATGGCCATCGGGCTCTGCGCGGGCCACCGCCTCGGCAGCGATCTTGCCGGTAGCGCCGGGTTTGTTTTCCACCACCACAGGCACTCCCAAAATGGGCTGCATGCCCTCGGCCAAGATCCGGGTGGCCAAGTCGGCAGGGCCGCCGGTGGTGTAGGGCACGATGATGCGAATCGGCCGGTTGGACAACGTTTGGGCGGCAGCGCCCGACCAGGCCCACAACGTGGCCAGGCCGATGCACAGGCCTCGGGCCCCCAAAGACAGCCAGGCGCGGCGCGGAATATGGCCTACGTTCATGTCAGGTCTCCTTTGTCGTTCGGTCTCTTGGATATTCGAATATACGAACGATATACGTATATCGAGAACAGGAGCGGTTTTATGACATCGATGCCAGGCTGTCAATCGGGGCGCGCCGCAGGCGTGGGGGGCGTGGGAATCGTGGGTGAGTCCGCGCAGGACACCTGACACAATTCACGCCGTCCGCCGTCCACGCGCATGGCCGACAACGCGCCGCCCCACACGCAGCCCGTGTCCAGACTCAACAAGTCTTCACGCTGCAGCAAACCCACCGTGCTCCAGTGACCAAAGGCCAGCGGATGGCCTTGTGTGCGGCGGCCAGGGACATCAAACCAAGGCCAATAGCCTTCGGGGGTGGCGCCCAGCCCTTCCTTGGTGGCCAGCTCCAAACGGCTGTCGGGCGTGCAAAAGCGTATGCGCGTGAGGGTGTTGACGATGAAGCGCCAGCGGTCATGGTGGTGAAGCTGCTCGTTCCACTGAGCGGGGTCGTTGCCGTACATGGACTGCAAAAAATCCCCTCGACCACTGCCTTGGAGCATGGTGTGGACTTCATGGGCCAGGTGGAGTGTCTGCGCCACGTCCCAAGCCGGGACGACGCCGGCATGCACGCACAACCACCCGGCCTCAAGGGTGGCCAGCGGGCGTGAGCGCACCCATTCGAGCCAGGCTTCTCGGTCGGGGGCCTCCAGGATGTCGTTGAGCGTGTCGGTGCGGTGGGCCCGTCGCACCCCCTGGGCCACGGCCAGCAAGTGCAGGTCGTGGTTGCCCATCAAGCACGTGGCGGCATTGCCCAAATCGCGAAGCCGGCGCAAGACGCCCAAAGAGTCCGGCCCTCGGTTGACCAGGTCCCCTAGAACCACCAGCCGGTCTCTGGAGGGAGAAAAACCAATATCGCCCAGCAAGCGGTCCAACGCGTTGCAGCACCCTTGAACGTCGCCAATGAGAAAAATCATGGGCCGATTCTGCTACGCTTTCAGGCTATCCCACTTTTAGAACTCGCGCTCACACCGCCCACAGCCGCTGGTCAGCGGCCCTCATGGACATCACGCTGCTCGTTTTTCTGATTCTGCTCAACGGCGCCTTCGCGATGTCGGAGATGGCGCTGACGGCCACGCGCAAGGCGAGGTTGCAGGTGCTGGTGGAGTCGGGTGACGCCGGCGCCGTGGCCGCCATGGACCTGCACG
>RFSP01000167.1 GCA_009923895.1 Betaproteobacteria bacterium
GGCCAACGGGACCGCTGCGACGGATGCGGCCAACTATGGGCAGCTGATGGACTCCGAGAAGATAATGTCCCGTGGCATCGCATCGGCCACTGCCATCGCCAACATTCCGATGTTGGGTGACGGCAAGAGTGTGTCCGTGGGCATCGGCATTGGCAATTACAACGGGCAGACCGCCATTGCCTTGGGAGGTAACTTCCGCGTGTCCGCTGCGGCGCAAATCCGCGCCAGCTTGGCCACGGGCTCGAGCGGTGGCAAGACGGCGGTGGGGCTGGGGGCTTCAGCCTCTTGGTAACAGCGGGTGACGAAGAACCCGGGGCTAAGACGCCCACCGTAGGAACGGACGGTGTACTTCGCGTGTGCCACCGTCCGTCAGCCCCAGGTCGGTCAGGTGCGGGCCTGCGTTGCAGGCCAGGCACTGACCCGACAGGGCTTTGAAGGTCCGGTAGCGACCCTCCCATTCGATGACCGTGCCTGCGGCCTCCACGAGGGCCATGTGTTCTCGGGCCACGGCTTCGGGCTCTAGCGCGGACAACAAGCCCGCGACAGGGAAGGCGATTTGGCCCACCACCTGGCCATCGCGGACCACGGCGCTGCCGCCTCCCATGTTCACGACCGTGTTGGCTGCGAGGGCCATCTCATCAGGGTCGGCGCCATACACGACCAGGTTGTGGGAGTCATGGGCGTAGGACGTCGCGTAAGCGCCTTTCAATCGGCCCCAGCCATCGATGAACGAAGTCTGAGGGCCGGCTTGCGAGCGGCCGTGTCGATGAATGACTGTCATCAATGACAGGTGTTCGGGCAACTGAGCCACACCATCCACCACGTCAACTTCTACCTCGCTCCATTCGGTAAAACGCGCTCCCTTGATGACCCGAACCACCGCGCGGGGTGGACGCGGTCCGTCGGCCTGGTCCACATCGGGCACGCGCACCTGAAAGTCGCTGGCCGACAGCGATGCAACTTTCATCGTGCGGGTGGGTAAAGACAGGGGCCTGGAGCGCAGCGGTGCCAACAGCTTCCCGTCTTGCGCCACATGCCGTCCGTTGGCAAACACGCTCGTTACTTGCAGCGATTGCAGGTCTTTCACGACCATGAGGTCCGCCCGCCGACCGGCGGCCACCCACCCAAGGTCATCTCGCTTGAGACGGTAGGCGTTGTTGACGGTCGCGCAGCGAATGGCCTGCAAGGGGTCCATGCCGTACTTGATGAGCCGTCGCAACACGTCGATGACTCCGCCTTGCCTTACCAAGTGATCGGGGAAGACGTCATCGGTACAGACGGTGAGGCTGGTGGGCACCACAGGCAAGGTCTTGATCATGTCCACCAGCTCGGGCAGCAGGTAGTCGTGTGAGCCGCGAATTTCTACCGTCATGCCAGCGCGGAGCTTTTCCAAAGCGTCGGCTGCGGACGTCATCTCGTGGTCTGACGTGATGCCGGCCGCGATGTAGGCTTGCAGCCGATCACCGGTCAAACCACGGGCATGTCCTTCGATGATCTTGCCGCTGTTGAGCGCTGCGGTCAGGATGCCGACCATGCGCGGTGTGGCGTCCAACACGGCCCGCATGTCCATGACTTCGGCCAGGCCCGCCACCTCGGGCAGGGCGAGCAGGTCGGCGATTTCGTTGGCTTGAAAGTCAGCACCCGACAGCTCCAGCCCCGGTGTGGCAGGCACGCAGGACGAGGCCTGCACGATGAACCGAAGCGGCAAGCCCCGGCTCGCCTCCACGGCAAATTTGACGCCATCGACGCCCAACACATTGGCCAACTCGTGCGGGTCGCAAAAGATGGTGGTGGTGCCTTGTGGGACCACCACCGAGGCGTAGTGGTGAGGCAGCATGTGCGAGGATTCAAAGTGCACATGGCCGTCGATCAGACTGGGCGCTATGTAGTGCCCGTCCAAGGCATGCACTTGGGCCGCCTCGTGAAACCGACCCCGAGCGTGCACGCTGGCAATCATCTCGCCGACGATGCCCACATCGGCTTCGCGCAGCTCCAAAGTGGCCACATCCACCACCGTGGCTCCCGTGAGCAGCACGTCAAACGGCACTTGACCCTGCGCGGCAGCGATGGCGCGACGGCGAGTGTCCATGGAAATGGCTTCGTTCATGGGAGGGCCTCGTGGGGGATGTCGGGCTGTCTCATTATTTCGCTATTCGGCTATTCGGCTATTCAGCACGGATGTTGCCTACCCGAACAATGTCGCCAAACTTGCGCTGTTCGGCGTCAAGAAACTTGGCGAAGGCCTCGGGTGGCAGCCCCAACGGGCGCATGCCGATGGCGGCCAACTTTTGTCTCAGGGCTTCGTCTTTGAGCATCTCGGCCGACTCTTTGGCCAAGCGGGCGACCACCGCCGGGTCGGTTTTGGCGGGTGCAAACAAGCCGAACCACACGGTGACCTCCAGCCCCTTGAGCTGCGGGTGTTCGGCCATGCTGGGCACGTCGGGCAGGCCCGGGGACCGTGCGACTTCTGTCACCCCAAAGGCCTTGATGCGACCTGCCTTGACCTGTTCGCTCGTGAGCGGAATGGGCAACATGGCCAGGTCAATTTGATTGCCCATGAGGTCGGTGACGATTTGTGAGCCGATCTTGTAAGGCACGTGCACCATCTGCACCTTGCCCAACTGATTGAACATCTCACCGGCCACGTGCAGCGAGGTGCCAATGCCGGAGGTGGCGTAATTGAGCTTGCCCGGCTCCTTGCGCATGAGCTTGAGCAGCTCGTCCAGGTTGTTGGCGGGCAGACCCGGTCGACCCACCAGCACCAACGGCGAGCTGGAAAGCAAGGTGACAGGGGCAAAGTCTTTGAGCCCGTCGTACTTCACCACCGAGGGTGCCCAACGGGCCACGGCATCGACGTTGCCGCCCGCGGCGTACGGCACGATGAGGGTGATGGGCCGGGAGGGGTAGGCCGCGCCACCTGTGGCGCCACTGGACTGGGCCCATGCGGCGGTGAACATGGCAAAGGCTGAAAAGGTGGCGAGGCCTGCCACTGCGGCCAGGGCACTGCAGCGGCGAGTGAATTTCAGGCGCAAGGGCATGGGGCCGACTCCTTCGTCAATTGCCTTCGAACACGGGCTTTTGTTTGGCCACAAAGGCTCGGTAGGCGCGGCCATAGTCGCGCGTTTGCATGCAAATGGCTTGGGCTTGAGCCTCGTTGTCGATGGCCTCGTCAATGCCCATGCTCCATTCTTGGTGCAAGCAGGCTTTGGTCATGCCGTGCGCAAAGGTGGGGCCGTCGGCCAATTCGGCCGCCCAGGTTTGGGCCTCTTGCAGCACCTGCTCGGGGTCGACCAGGCGGTTGAAGAAGCCCCAACGCTCACCTTCATCGGCTGTCATCACCCGTCCGGTGTAGAGCAGTTCGGCGGCGCGGCCCGAGCCAATGATGCGCGGCAGGATGTTGCAAGCGCCCATGTCGGCACCGGCCAGGCCCACCCGTGTGAACAAAAAGGCAGTTTTGGCGCGCGGAGTGCCCACCCGCAAATCGCTGGCCATGGCCAAGATGGCACCTGCCCCGGCGCAAATGCCGTCGACAGCGGCCACGATGGGTTGCGGACAGTGGCGCATCGCCTTGACGGCGTCACCGGTCATGCGGGTGAAGTCCAGCAGGCCTTGCATGTCGCCACTTTCTTGCATTTGCACGAGCGGACCAATGATTTCGTGGACGTCTCCGCCCGAGCAAAAGTTTCCTCCGGCGCCCGTGATCACCACCACTTTGACGTCGGTGGCGTACTTCAGGTCAATGAAAAAGTCTCGCAGTTCGCCGTAGGAGTCAAAGGTGAGGGGGTTTTTGCGCTCAGGTCGGTGCAGGGTGACGGTACCCACCTTGCCCTGTACCGACCAGTGGAAGTGGCGGGCGGTGTAGTTGGCGGCGAGGAGCTTTTTCATGGAGACCTTTCTGAAGACCTGAGCCCCAAGGCCAGGTTCGAACCCATTTTAGGGAGGACCTGGCAATCACCCGTTGGGGGGCTTGACAAACGTGATACTGTTGTTATGATCAGCTGTATACAACAACAGTATAGTTGGTCGAAAGCATCCCATGCCCAGCAAAATCAGACATCACTACCAGCCCAAAACCGTGCGACTGCCCGAGTGGTTGCTTCGCGTGTGGTCATTTTTCTGACTCTGCCGGGTGGGGTGTGACAATGGGGGTCACCGCTTGGACTCGCCCCCATGCACACACACGGATTTCCAGACAACCTCTCTGAGTGGGTTCATGACCACGTCTTTCATGTCAGCCACGAGGCAGCCGAACGAGGCACCCGCTGGGTGATGTGGATCACGGCCGCCATGATGGTGGCCGAGATCTTGGCGGGATGGTGGTTCAACTCCATGGCCTTGTTGGCCGACGGCTGGCACATGAGCTCCCACGCCGTGGCCATTGGCCTGTCGGCCATGGCCTACGCCACGGCACGCCGGTATGCCTCAGACCCCCGCTTCGCCTTCGGCACCTGGAAGGTCGAGGTGCTGGGCGGCTTCGCCAGTGCGGTGTTTTTGTTGGGCGTGGCCGCCTTGATGGTGGTCGGTTCGCTCGAACGGTTGCTCTCCCCCCAAACCATTGCCTACCAAGAAGCGGTGGTGGTGGCCCTCATCGGC
>RFSP01000168.1 GCA_009923895.1 Betaproteobacteria bacterium
GGCAACAACGTGTTGCGTTCCGCGGCGGTCCAGTACTTCGTGGCGATGTTCAGCGCCGAGATGCCGAAGGGGTCGGTGAGGGCTGCGATGTTATCGAACTGTGGGTCGCGTAGCAGGCCGCGTGTGACAAGGAACATCACGAGCAGCAGTACCGCGCCCACATAGCTCCACATCATGGAGCGGGTGACCGTGGCCAAGGCAAAGAACGCCGCGCCCAGAATGAGCAGGGTGGGCAGGCCCAGGACGAACAGCGCCCACAGGTAGTGCCTTAGATGGAAAGGCCCCAGGCGCTCTGGGTCGAGCCAGGGCATGAACGATCCCACCGCGATGGCCAGCGGCACGGCCGCCAGCACCAGCAGCGACGCCGCTACAGAGCCTGTGAAGCGACCGCCGAGGTAAGGCCACTTGGTCAGCCGCGTACTGCGCAGGATGGGCGCAAAGCCGGTTTCCTCATCGCGCACCACGGTGCCGGCCACCAGAGCCACGACCACAAACACAGCGAACACGCTCATGATTGCGGTGGTTTGCAGGATGGCGTAGGGCGCGTTGATGTGCACATTCCCGCGCGCGCCAATCTGGATCTGATCCACCGTGGTGGCGCCGAAGGCCAGCAGGAAGAACAGGGCGAATCCCACCCAGAGCACAGGGCTGCGCAGTTGCAGCCGCCACTCGAAGGAGGCGACGGGCAGGAAGAGGCCAGGGCGCTTGATCACGATGCTGCCCCCTCACGCAGCCGATGCCGTCGATGGGGCCTGGGCTTGCCCATCCGCCTGACGGCTGCCCATGGCGGAGGCGCTGCGCAGCCGATGCAGCGTGGCGAAGTAGACATCTTCCAGGCCGGTCTCGACCGGCTCAAAGGCGGCGCCCGGCGCCAACCCGGCCTCTTCGGACATGACTCGGATCACCGTCTGCCCTGCCCGCAGCCGTGTGGCGATGACGGCATATCGCTGGCGTGCGCCTTCAAGGTCGGACTTGTCGATGCTGGTTTGCCACACACGCCCCTGTAGGGCCGTGATCAACTCCCCTGGTGTGCCCGACTCTACGATCCGGCCCGCCACCAGGATGGCCGCGCGCGGGCACAAGTCGGTCACGTCATCCACGATGTGCGTGGACAGGATGACGACCACCTGCTCGCCAATTTCCGAGAGCAGGTTGTTGAAACGGTTGCGTTCCTCGGGGTCCAGCCCGGCGGTTGGTTCGTCGACAATGATCAGACGGGGATTGCCGATGAGCGCCTGCGCAATCCCGAATCGCTGTCGCATACCTCCCGAGTAGCCTGCGACCGCCTTATTTCGTACGTCCCAAAGATTGACCTGTCGAAGCAGAGCGTGCACCGTGTCGCGCCGTTCTCCGCGCGAACTGATGCCTTTGAGCACGGCCAGGTGGTCCAGCAAATCTTCGGCTGAGACGCGGGGGTAGACGCCGAAGTCCTGCGGCAGATAGCCCAGGGTGGCGCGCAGCGCCTCGGGTTGGGCCAGAACGTCCAGGTCACCAAAGCGGATGCTGCCCGAAGAGGGAACCTGCAGCGTGGCCAGACAACGCATCAGGCTGCTTTTGCCCGCGCCGTTGGGCCCGAGCAGTCCGAACATCCCAGCCGGGATGCGCAGGTTTACATCATCCAAGGCGCGGGTGCCGTTGGAGTACGTGTGAGTGAGGTTCTTGATCTCGAGCATGAGGGCGGTCCAAATTACGTCTTATGGCATGTGGATGAAAGTTTGGGCTCAAAAGATGAGCGAATCAAGAGTCATGCGATGAGCTGCGATTTTTGACGATAACCGGCGCTCAGGAGCGATGGATTGCCAATCCGTGCGCCCCACATTCACGGACCGGTCGGCGGGGCGCCAAAGTCTATGCTCCAAGGCCTTACTTGCTGCTCTACCGAATCGGCACCGGCAGCACCCGCAGCGTTGCTTCCAAGATCGCCCGCTCTTCTGCATCCGGCAGTGCAGCAATCTGCTCACTGGCTTTTTGGTAGTGAGCGGCATGCTCTGCTGTTTGACCATTGGCCGACGCGACGTTTGCAGCGACCGCATGCGCGAGGGCGCGCTCCCAGGGTTGGGCTGTCTCGGCCGTCAAGACCGAAAACGACTTGGCCAGGTAGTTCGCAGCAGGTACAGGCTCTTTGAGAGTGGCGTAAACGTGAGCCAGCAGCTGCGAAGCGTGGG
Source organism: Betaproteobacteria bacterium (assembly GCA_009923895.1). Classification (GTDB taxonomy): domain Bacteria; phylum Pseudomonadota; class Gammaproteobacteria; order Burkholderiales; family Burkholderiaceae_C; genus Rubrivivax. The sequence continues at coordinate 2,166 of RFSP01000168.1, forward strand.
CCTTGTTGTTCGCGTTGCCCACGATGTTCCAGAAATACATCGCAGCATGAGCCGCCTGAAGCATCTCCTCATCTTGGGCCAGAGTTCGTGAAGCCTGCTCCGAAAGCGACCAAGCACGATTGTTTGCCTGGCTCGCAAGGCGGCGTTGCCAGAGCGTGACTTCTTCCTGGGTTGGTTTCTCGCTCAAGATGTACTCCAGTGTGCGAATCTGCGCGACTTCAGGTTTGAGTTCAACAGCGTGCCTCAGAGTGGCGCAGTCACACCAAGGCACGTCTGCTTCACCGAAGGGTTAGGTGGCCACCGCAGTGAGATCAAGGGTCATAAAGACGCTGTACGGATCAAGTTGGTAGTCACCAAAGGGGCCGCACTCCTGAAATCCCGCACTGACATAGAGCGCGTGTGCGGGCCCAAACGAGTGGGCAGGGCCGGTTTCAAGGCTCAGGCGCGTGTAGCCACGCTGCCTCGCCACAGACAAGATGTGATTCAAAACGGCTTTGCCCGCACCCCTGCGGCGCAACGCCAAGGGCGTTCGCATGGACTTGATTTCGCCGTGCACCGGTGAGAGTTGCTTGAGCGCACCGCAGCCGAGCAACTGCCCTGCATCACGCACCGTCCAGAAAGTGATGTCCGGGGCTTTCAGGCGGGAGACGTCCAGTGCGTGAACGCTCTCAGGCGGCGAGAGTTCATACATATTGCGTAGATGCTCTTCGAGCAGGGCATACACGTCTGGACGCGACGGATCATCAATTTCGATTCGTCGCAGATCGGTGGAGGACTTAGACCGCACTTCGCACCGCCCGCATGAACAGCTCGAGTTTTTGCACGTCCAGACGCCCATCCGTTCGAACACTTGAGCACAGATCAAGGCCAAATGGGCGAACTTGCTCGATGGCCTGGGTGACGTTTGTGGCCCGAAGGCCACCTGCAAGAAAGACTGGGAACTTGACTGCTGCGCACACTCTTCGGCTCACGCCCCAGTCGTGGACGCGACCTGTGCCCCCAAGCTCTTTGACCTGGAGGGTGGGGTTGCCGGAATCGAGCAACAAGGCATCCACCAGACCCTCGAGACTCTTCGCCTGGTCTATCGAGGCCTCGTCAAGCACGTGAATGACTTGGACCAGCTTCACATGGGGAAGCTTTCGTCTCAATCGTTGAAGCTCGCTGGGCGCAACGGCGTCCACCAGCTGCAGGGTGGATGTTCCACATACGGCGTGCTGTTCGGCAATGGCGTCGGCGTCTTGTCGCGCGGTGAGCAAAAACGTGGCGATGGGGGGTGGTACTGCCTGGGCAATCTCTGCGATGAGGCCATCTGGAATGACGCCTGGCCCACTGGGCATCTGTGAGACGAGCCCGAGGGCGGCTGCGCCATGGAGGACCGCTTGCTGAGCCTCCTCAACACTTGAGATGCAGCAAATCTTGATGCGTGGTGGCATGGGGTTTCAATGGGGTCGCTCAATCGGCCAATGGGTGCTCAGCAGCGGGTGGCGGCTGTGGCGTACTGTCACTGTAATAGAGCCCAAGAAAAAGCCCAAGAAAGCCCCAAAAAGCCCTGGGGCTCCCCAGCCCAACCTCTAAGTCAGCATAATTTGCCCAACGGAACTGCCTATTCCCAACGTTGGAAAGCTTGTTACATGACCATCCATTTTGAAAAACACCACGCTGCCATGCTGCTCAAATACAGCGGGATCAGCTTTATTTCTGGTGCGGTCAACCACGGCTTTTTCAGTGGCGAGCGTTCGCTTTGGACGGCGGGCGTCGGCATGTTGCTGTTTGTGATGGGTGCTGTCATGGCCCATCGCCTGGAAGACGGCCCCGAAGAAGGTCGGACCAAGCTCTGGCGAACCTTGCTCTTGGGCGCCATGTTGTCTGTGGGCTTGGGATTCTTCACTGGGGGCCTGCAGCACTTTCCTGATTCTCCCCAGCGCAGCGCCTGGGTGGTGCCCTTGGGCTTTGTCATTTCCATCCCGGCTTTGGCCTGGAGCGCCACTTACGATTGGAGGACGCCCAGCACGGTGTATGCGGTGCTGGGGAGTCTGATGGTCGCGGCGGGCAGTTATGGGGCATGGCAATGGCTGGAGCGCCATCCTGAGTACTTGGGCACACATGCCCACGCTCAAGAAGGTCACGGGGAAGGTCACGGGGACGGTCATGGAGATGGGCATGTGGGCGAGGTGCCCTTGACCGCTTTAAAAGTAGATCGCACCTTGGAAATCCGCATGAACGACGAGATGCGCTTCGCTCCTGACCGCATCCAGGTGCAAGCGGGCGAAACCCTGCGCTTGCAGGTGTTCAATGACGGCAAAGTCCCGCACGAACTGGTCCTGGGGACCGAAGATGAAATTGCCAAGCATGCCGAGGACATGAAAAAAGGCGGTGCCCACGATGCCCACGCCCATGGGACGGGAGTCTCCATTGAATTGGGGCC
>RFSP01000169.1 GCA_009923895.1 Betaproteobacteria bacterium
GTGCCATGGCCGCAGCCGATGCCACCGCACCGGCCGATTTGACGATGCGGACCTTGCCCTCTTCTTCCGTGATTTCCAATTCCGAGATGTTGGACTCCGACACCAAGTCGATCAGAGTCTTGAGTTTGCGAAGGTCCATGGATCTCCTCGTCTACAAGAAACTTCGCGCCGTGCGACAGGACGGCGCGAAAGTGGGGAACACAAAAAACCGCGGCGGCCGCCCTTACGTCCTTACGCCCCTTACGACCCTGATGCCCCTCACACCTTTTGGGTGGGGCGCTGCTGCAGGGCAAAGGTCAAAGCAGCCCGATAACCTTCGGCACCCAAGCCGCAAATGACGCCGCGGGCCACGCTGGACAGGAAGGAGTGGTGTCTAAATGACTCCCGGGCGTGCACATTGGTGAGGTGCACCTCGATGAAAGGCAGGGCCACCCCGGCCAACGCATCTCTCAAGGCCACGCTGGTGTGGGTGAGTCCGCCCGGATTGATGATGATGAATTGGGTCCCGTCGGTGCGCGCGGCGTGGATGCGGTCAATCAGCACGCCCTCGTGATTGGATTGCAGGGATTGCAGTTTCGCGCCGGCATTTGCAGCCATTTGCGTCAGATCTGCATCGATCTGGGCCAAAGTGGTCCGGCCGTAGACCTCGGGTTCCCGGGTTCCCAACAAATTGAGGTTGGGACCGTGAAGCACAAGAATGCTCATGAAAAGGCGGCCTGGATCAGCAGGCTGTAGTGCCAATACCCCTCACTTTAAGCGAAAAGCGACCAGATATCGGCAATTGGCTCCAAATTGACAGCCAAATTGCCTCTGGAGCGGCCTGGATCCCTGTAATTTTGACCGTTTTTCGGTCCGTTCAGACCGTGGAGGCCCACTGGGCCAGTTCTTCGCTGTTGGTGGCGCCAAGTTTGCGGTGCCGGATGCGACCCCGGGGGTCAAAGACCACGGTGAAGGGCAGCGCCCCAGACGTGTTGCCCAAGGAGCGGCTCAGATCGGCGCCTTCCAAACCAGCCAGTCCGACGGGAAACGACAAGGGCATGCGAGTGAGAAATTCTCGCACCGGCGTGGGGCCGTCCACGGCAAGGCCCACCACCTGCCAGCCTTTGGGGCTGTGCGTGTCATGAAACCGGTTCAAGTCGGGCAGTTCGCGGATGCAGGGCGGGCACCAGGTGGCCCAAAAGTTCAACAGCAGCGGGCGCCCTTTGAAGTCGGCCAAGACCAGCTCACCGCCTTCGGGCCGCGCGAGGCGAAGCGACCACAAGCCTTCGGGTGCCAAAGTCGCGGAGTCGTCGGTGGACAGCCGACGCGCGCCCAGCCACAAGCCCCCTGCCGCCGCGGCCACGCCGGCACCGCCCAACAACATGGTTTGTCTACGGTTCATGTCTTTGCTCCTGCGTGGGGGGCTGTGTGGGCTCTTTCAGGGGTTGCGCGTTGTTGGCGCCCATTGTTTGCTGCAATCGTGCCAGGTCCCCGCGCCAGCTGCGCCCCCGGGAGTCGGGACGCAGCGCGCCGCGAAGGTCGTCAAAATCGTGAATGACCAGATGCACGGGCACCCGTTGATGCCAAGCCGGGCAGGGCAGCGACAAGGTCAAGACATCCCAAGTGGCGCCTGAGGGCCCGCTGGGCCCGGAGTCGACATCGTAGGCCACACCTTGATTCAAGAGCTCGATCTCGACGGATTTGGGGTCATCGCAGTACAAGTCAATGACGATGGCTGACAGGCGCGTGGCCGTGCCTCGCCACACCGCACCGGCCAGATGAGGTCGAAAAACGGTAAGCCTTTTCATGACAGTGAGCGCTAACTGTCTGAGTGTGGCCAATTCGGCAGGCTGGGTGTCTGCGCAAAACAATGCCAGGTGTTCTCGGACCTCGTCTTCCACGGCCTCGCTGCTGGGCAGCTGGGCGCGTGGCGTTCCCCGGCGTCCCAGGGTCTTGGCGGCTTTTTTCTTGGCGGCGTCGTATTCCAGCCCGGAGTCCACCACGAGCCGGGCGGCTTCGCGGGCGATCCAGGCGGTGGAGTCTTCGTCTTCGTGCAAGGTCATGGCAGTTCCACACCACCCATGCGGGCCATGATGGACTGGGTGCGCTGGGCCAGATAGTCAGAAGTGGGGCGCTTTTCGAACCGCTTGGGGGCCGGCAGCATCACGGCCAGCCGTGCGGCGGCTGAGGGGCTCAATTGCGCCGCATCCACGCGAAAGTAGTGCTGTGCCGCGGCTTGCGCCCCAAACACCCCTTCGCCCCATTCCACACTGTTGAGATAAATCTCCAGGATGCGCCGCTTGGACAGCAGCCCTTCAAGCATCCAGGTCAGCACGAGCTCTTGCCCTTTGCGCACCACCGTTCGCTCGCCCGAGAGAAACAAATTCTTGGCCAATTGCTGGGTGATGGTGGACCCCCCCACCACTTTGGGCTCCACCTTCTTGCCTCCCGGGGCCGGACGGTTGCGTTGTGCCCGGGCCTGCGCCGCCTGATTGCGCTCCCAGGCCTTTTCAATGGCGTCCCATTCCACCCCAGAATGGTCGACGAAGGCGGCGTCTTCGCTGGCCAACACGGCCCGCTTGAGCGAGCTGGCCATGCGCTCTTGCGGCACCCAGTCTTGGCGCCAGCGCAGTTCATGCGTTTCAGTGAGGAGCCGCCATGCCTCGCTGCGCTGAAAGGCGGTGGACCCCGGATCGACAACGGTCATGAGCGCGATGCGCAACACAAAATACACCTGCAAGCTCAGGGCCATGACCGCGCAGACCACCACCCAACGCAGCACCGCGCGCAAGAAGTGAGACGATGGGCGTGTCATGGGTCACCGGGATCCGGTGTGGCGGTGGACGAGGCGGGGGCGGCAGTCGCAGTCACGGCAGGTGCCCCCGCGGGTCCGTCTGCGCCATCGCTCAGGTCGATGGCCAAGGCGATGGGACCTGCGGCGCTGTCGCTGTCATCGGCCGCAAGATCCGAGAGGTCGGCCTCTGACTCACTGCTCGTGGGGGCGGTGTCGAGTGGAGTGACCAGCGCGGCAAAGGCATCGAGGGTCATCAAATCCATCCCCGTCAACCGGACCTTGACTCGCGTGCCACGCGGCAAGGCGTCGGTGCCGGTGGCCGCCAGCACGAGCGGCAGTTCGTCAGCCCGAACCCAGCCGGGCTTGATCACCACGCCCACGAGCTCTTGCACCCCCTGCTGTTCGAGCCAACGCAAGGTCCAATACCGCTCAATGCCGCGTTGGAAGTCGTTGTAGCTGGTATAGGCCGCATCGAAATTGGAAATGATGGCAAACAGCGTGGCGTCTTTGGGCTTGAACGGCGCGGCCAATGCGGCCATGCGCCCATGTCGCACGCAACTGATGATCTGCCATTGATTGACCAAGTCCACATAACGCCGCAATGGCGATGTGGACCAGGCATATTGGCTCACGCCCATGCCTGCGTGAGGCAGCGGCTTGGTGCCCATGCGCACTTTGATACCGGGCAGCAAACTGGCCTGGCTGCGGTAGATGCCCGGAACCCCCGACTGGGCCAGCCACGCTCCCCAGGTGCTGTTGGCCAGGATCATGGCCTCGGCCACGATGAGGTCCAAGGGTTCGCCGCGTTTTCGGGGCACGATGTGCACACGCTCCACCCCCAATGGCTCTGCCTTGCTGACGGCGCTTCCCGGTGAGCTCTCGAGACGGAAGGTGAAATCGGGCCGGTTGAAAGTTTCGGGTTTGCCCCGCACGGCCTCGCGTCGTGACTTGAGATGCTGCGCCAAGCGAAAGGCAAAGGCCAGATCGGCCGCATGGGGGTAATGGGCCTGGGCAACGCCGGTGAGGCTGTCTTCGGTGACTTGCGAGTCCAACTGATCGTGGCGAAGGTTGGAGACGATGGGCACACGTTCCAAGCGCGTGTGCGAGTCTTTTTGCTCCAGCGTGGCTTCGTCAAAGGTCACATACAGGCTCACGGCAGGGCAGTCGCGGCCTTCGGTCAGTGTGTAGGCCTGCACCACCTCGTCGGGCAGCATGGTGATTTTCCAACCCGGCATGTACACCGTGGACAAACGCTCGCGGGCCAATTTGTCCAGCGCCGAGTCGGGCGTCAACGCCAAGCCGGGCGCGGCGATGTGAATGCCAAAAACCACCGTGCCGGTTCCCAGCCCTTGCACTGACAAGGCGTCATCGATTTCGGTGGTCGCAGAGTCGTCAATTGAAAACGCAGCCACCGGGGCCAGGGGCAGCTCTTCATCGATCTTGGGAGGCGGCAGTGACGCAGGAAAGCCTGTGCCACGGGGGAATTGGTCAAACAGAAAGCGGCGCCAGTGAAATTGATAGGGGCTCTCGATGGCACCGGCCGATTTCAGCAAGTCCAGCGCCGAGCGGCCCGAGGCCTTGGCCGCTTGCACCACGGCTTTGTACTCGAGGCTGTTTTTATCGGGCTTAAAAAGGATGCGATACAGCTGCTCGCGCACGGGGCCGGGACAACGGCCGTCGGCCAGGTCTTGGGCCCATTGATCGACCTGCAGCGCCGCTTGACGTTTGCGCTCCAAACCCAACAAGGCGGCTTTGACGGTTTCTTCGGGGGCCTTGCGAAACAGACCCTTGCCCGAGCGGCGAAAGTAATGGGGGG
>RFSP01000170.1 GCA_009923895.1 Betaproteobacteria bacterium
CATCGTCGGCATGACTTTGCCCATCGCGCGCGACCTGGCCCGCAATGGCATTCGCAACATGACGATCGCGCCGGGCATTTTTGGCACGCCCATGATGTTTGGCATGCCCAAAGAGGTGCAAGACGCTCTGGCGGCGGCTGTGCCCTTCCCCAGCCGCCTGGGCACGCCCGAGGATTACGCAAGGCTGGCCAAGCACATCTTTGAAAACGACATGCTCAATGGCGAAGTCATTCGCCTGGACGGGGCCATTCGCCTGGCGCCCAAGTGATCCCTCCACGCACAGGTCTTTACATGCGCTCATCAATCATTTCTTCTTGCTTGGCACTGGGCCTCAGCGCTGTGGCGGTCTTGGGTCTCAGTGGATGCGGTGCCACGGCGCCCACGCAAACGGCGGCCGCACCCGCCGCGCCGGCGCCCAGTCCTGCCAAAGACACCGCTCGGCCCACGGCAGCGACTTCCAAATCAGAAACCATTTGCAAACGCGAAGTGGTGGTGGGCTCGTACTTCCCTATTCGGGTGTGCAAAACCGCCGAAGAATGGGAGCGTGACAGCCGCGGGATCGAGCGCACGCAAGACGACATCGCGCGTGGTGTCGGCTCCGCGACTCCCAAGCAATAAACACACGAGGCCGGTCCTCAGGCGCCCGCGGGACCGATCAATTGCTGTAGTTGTCCGGGGACGCACCCATGAAGGCGTCTTGCGCACGCGCCAAGGCGCTGATCATGCGCTTTTCGGCTTCACTCAAGGCAGGGTGCCACACGTCAAAGATCAGAATGACCCGAAGCTGATCGCTGTCGTTCCTGGCTTCGTGCTCGATGGTGTCGTCAAACACCCAAGCCTGGCCCGGCACCCACTCGCGCACGGTATTGCCCACACGGAATTGGCAATGAGGCGGCACGATGAGTGGCAAATGGGTCAATAAGCGCGCGTTGCTCACGCCGGTGTGCGGCGGGATGCGGGTGTGCGGCTTGAGGGCGGAAAACAAAGCCACTGGCGTGCGACCTGACTGCACCGGCTGCGGCACTTGCGACAACATGGCCATCGTCTTGGGGCAACGCTGCGCATTGCCGGGTACCGGCACCCCTTCTTTGAGCAAGTGAAAGGCACTCCACTTGAGCGAGTGGTTGAGCTCGGCCCATTGGTTGAGCGGCTGGTCCTCTGACTGTCGCACGTAGGGCACAAATCCGGTGTCTTGCGCCAGCACCTGCAAGAACTCTTCACGCACGTCCGCAGTGCAGGCCTCCACCGCTTCGAGCCAAGGAAAGGCGTCGCGATCAAAGAATTCCACGGGGGCGAGTTGCGGCACAAAGTAGCCCAAGGGGCGAGACTCGTACCGAGGTTTGCGCCCCATGAGAATGTCGATGGACAAGCGAAAGCGGTCCAGTTCGTTGCCTGAAAGGCTTTGGGCCTCGCGGGCCAACACCTCGTCCACCGCACGCGCATAGTCTTGGTGATAGCGGTCTGAAAACTCCATGGCACGCGCCACGCCCGGCCGCAGATGCGCCACCAATTGCTCCATGGGTGGGGCGACCAACCTCGCGGCTTGATACGCCCGTGCAGCCTCATGGCGCTTGCCTAGGCGCTCAAACAAATGGCCCCGCATGAGCAAGGCCATGAGATCGTGTGAGTCGGCGCGCAAGGCCTGCGCAATGGCCCCCTCTTCTGCCTGATCATCCTTCAAGCCGCGGCACGCCAAAGCCAAATGGATCCAGGGCTGCGGATCTTTGGGATGCTGCTGGGCCCATTGCTCACACAGCGCCCGGGCTTGCACAAAGTCCCGACGTTCCATGGCCTGCATGGCCAAGGCTTTGACTTCTGAGGTGGCAGTGCCGGTCGAGTCGGGCATCAGGATCTCCAGAGATGCTTTTCAGGCCCCAAAAACAAAGCCACCGCGAAGGTGGCTTTGTGAGGCCTTGGAGGCTGAGATCAGAACTTGGCTGACAAGTTGAACGAGAAGCGACGGCCCTCGGCGTCGTAGACCACCGGATAGGTGTTGCCATTGACCAAGCCAGAGCCGTTGGTGCGCAACGGCGGATCTTTGTCCAGCACGTTGTTGATCGCCACGCGGGCCGTGATGTTCTTGGTGACGTTGTAGGACGCAGCCAGATCCAAGTAGTCACGAGCGGCCAAGGTCTTGACCTGCGAAGAGGTGGAACCGGTCAAACGGGCCTGCGAAGTGGCGCTGTCCAGACCCACGGAGTCGATGTGGCGCCATGTAGCGGCCACAGAGACGTTCCAAGGGGTGGTCCAGGTGCCACGCAGCTTGTGACGCCACTCGGGCAGCGGCGTGCCGCAGGTGGAGCCAAACAAGCCGGCGCAGTCGTAGCTGGCCAAGCCCGGCAGGTCATTCACCACGAAGCTCTTGAGCATGGTGCCCAGGAAGCTCACGTCCAAACGGCCCATGGCGCCCAAGCCCATGCCGTAATCAGCGCCAACGTCCACACCTTGGGTTTGGAGCTGACCCAGGTTCGAGCCCGTGGCCGTGATGTAGGCGTCGTTGGTCGCCCACAAGGTACCCAACTTGTCGCGGTGGATGGCGTTACAGAACACGGGATTGCCGGTCTCCAAGCACTGTTGCAAGATCACCGTGGGCCCGACCGAGCTGATGGTGTTCTTGACCTTCATGTTGAAGGCGTCCAGGGTGATGTTCAGGTCTTTGACCGGATTCAACACCACACCCAAGGTGTAGCTGTTGGAGGTTTCCGGGTTCAGGTTGGGGTTGCCACCACTGATGTAGTTGTACTGACCGGCGGGGCTGTCAATGACCTTGCCGTATTGCGCAGCGGTCACACCTGTGCGGGCGCACTGCACCGCAGTGGCCGACGGCGTAGACCCGGCGCAAGGATCGGCGTCGTTGTCATACAAGCCCAGTGATTGTGCGGCATACAACTCGATCACGTTGGCGGCGCGAGAAGCTTGCTGGTAGCTGCCGCGGAACTTCACGCTCTTGACAGGCGACCACTCCAAACCCACGCCGTAGGTGTCGGTGTTCTTGCCCGTGCTGTAGTTGGAGCGACGATAGCTGCCCGAGAGGTTGAGCTGCTCGACCATGGGACGCTTTTCCACCAAGGGCAAGCGCATTTCGGCGAACGCGTCGCTCACCGAGTACTTGCCGCCCACGCCGATGGTGGGGCCGCCCTGACCGGCCAGGTCACCGGTGGTGAAGGCGGTGTCGGTGCTGAGGTCCATGTCCTCGGTACGGCGCTCCACGCCCACCGCGACGCTCATGCCGTTCTTGGCCATGGGCGACTTGAAGCCCATGCTGGTCAGGTCACCGTTGATGGTGGCCGTCTGCACGGACTGAGCGGTGTATCCCTTTTGGAAGCCCGGGGTCTGCAGATAGCCCAAAGCCGAGGTGTCGATCTTGCCCAAGGCCCAGATGTTGTAGGCCACGCAGTTCGGGTCGGTGCCATCGAGCTTGCTGCGGCAGACGGCTTGTCCTGTAGAAGGATCGACCACCACGTCCAGCGCCTTGCCGATGCGGTTGATGGAGAAGTCGTTCTTGTAGGTCTCTTGGTAGATGACGCGGCCGATCTGGGCCGACACGTCGTAGCTCCAAATCGTCGTGGAAGTTGAGCTCGGCATACACGCGGGCCGCAGGCGAAATGTCATAGTTGACATAGGCCGCGCCGGTGTAGCGCTCCGAAGGACGTTGGAAATAGTTCAGCGGTGCGAAGTTGTAGACATCGGCGGTGGAACTCCACGCACGAACGCCACCACTGCTGTCAGCCACCGTGTAGCTCTTGCCGTCCACGAACGACAAGAAGCGGCCCGGGTAGCTGGTGCCCGAACCACCGCAGCTCCAGCCACTGGTGGCGCTGTAGTTCAAAGCACAGGCCGTGAAATCACGCTCTGATTGGAGCAAAGGGTTTTGCAGCTTGCGGCCCAGGTAGACCGTGGCATTGCCCTTGTTGTCGGCAAAGTTGGCGCCGGCAGTGACGCTGAAGTCGTTGGACTTGCCGTCAGACGACTTGTTACCCGGCACCGTGAAGCCCTTGGCTTTAACAATGGCAGAGATGTCGTTGGCTTGTTGGCTGTGATTGAAGAAGCTGCCATTGGCCTCGAGCATGAGGCCCGTGAACTTGTCGTTCATGACAAAGTTCACCACGCCGGCCACGGCGTCAGAACCGTAAATGGCCGATGCGCCACCGGTCAGCACTTCAACGCGCTTGATCAGCGAAACGGGAATTTGGTTCAAGTCAGAGGGCAGCGAGCGCGGGCTGCCAGCAGGCAGGCGGCGGCCGTTGACCAGCACCAGGGTGCGACCTGCGCCGAAGTTGCGCAGGTTGACCGTGGCCGTGCCCGTGGCGCCGTTGGACACCTGGCCACCTTGGTCGGCAAAGACCTGAGGCAGGTTGTTCAAGAGGCTTTCGACGTCGCGCACGCCCTCGACGCGAATGGCTTCAGCGCCCAGCGTGACGATGGGTGAAACCGCTTCGGTTTCCACCGTCTTGATGCGCGAGCCCGTGATTTCGACGCGAGCTGCGTCTTGAGCCACCGCTGCGGTGACCCAGCCTCCAGCCATGGCCACAGCCACGGCGGTTCCAACTGCTGTTCTCTTGAACATGAGCGCTCCTGTA
>RFSP01000018.1 GCA_009923895.1 Betaproteobacteria bacterium
GCTCGTGCTTGGGTCGGTGCGCCAGAAGCACACGCCCCATGGCGGTGCAGTAGGCGGGGCGGGGAATGGACGCGTCGGCGTCGTAGCGCACTTCTTGTGGGCTGGCGAGCTTGCTGAGCACGCGGACCTGAAAGTGGCGATCCAGCACACCCAGGATCACGGTTTCTTGCAAGCGTTCGTTCAAGGCGCGCATGGGGGGGTGGCTGGCCACCAGCAATTGACCGACGTCGTCTGTCGCCCAGCGGGCCCTCATGCTGGGAGGCATGTGGTAGCGGTCTTGGCGGTCTTTGGTCAGGTATCCACGATCCACCAAGGTGGCCATCAACGCCAAGGCGCTGCTTTTTGGAAACTTGAAATGGTTGACCACGTTTTGCAAGGTGCTGGGCTCTGGGCGCAGAGCGACCCATTCCAAGATGTCCAGCACCCTTGCTGCGGACTTCACACCCGAAACGCCAACTTCAGACATAATGGTTCATTATGCCGAACTGGTTCATAAATGTGAACTGCTCCGCAACGCAGGAGGGACCTCTGACATGCCACTTGATCGTCGCCAATTTGGCGTTTGGGTCTGCGGCATGACGGCCGCCTCGCAGGGGAGTGCACAAGGTGGCATGCAAGGCGGCGTGCAAGGCGCGCCTGCGCAACGCAATATGACATTGCGACCCAAGGACACGGTGCGCATCGACATTGACGCCAATGGCGTGCCTCACATCCAAGCGCAATCGGTGGAAGACGCGTTCTTCGGCCAGGGGTATGCCGCCGCCTGGATGCGCATGTGGCAGTTGGACATCAACCACCGCCGCCTCGTGGGGCGGCTGGCAGCGGCATTCGGCCCCTCTTTTGTGGACTTTGACCACGCCGCCCGGCTCGTGCTGTCTCAAACCCCGCCCCAAGATGATTGGAAGGCCTTGGGTGAGCGGCTACACGGCATTGCACGCGCGTGGGTGGCGGGCATCAATTGCCGAGTGGCCGAGGTGCGCCAAGACAAAACATTGCGTGCCCCAGAGTTCGAGCTCTTTGATCTGGACCCCGATTTTTGGGAGGTGGATGACTTGGTGCGCATCCGTTACTGCGGCTCGCCCAACGTCAAGTCAGAGTTTCGTCGAGCCTTGCTGGCGCAGCAGGGTCTGTTGCATTTGGACGCTTTGGCACAAAAGCTGGAACCCGCCCATGAGTTGCAGCGGCCCCCAGGGCTGTTGGTGGAGGCATTCAAGCCAGGGCAGTTGGCGTTGTTTGAAAAACTGTCTGACCCATTGCCTTGGGCCCAGGCTTGGCACCCAGCGCAGCGGGTGGCATTGCGCAGCGTGAGCGAGCCAGACAACACAGAAGAGGGCAGCAATGCCTGGGTCATTTCGGGGCGTCACACGCGCAGCGGGCGGCCCATCATCGCCAATGATCCGCACTTGGCATTTTCGATTCCGGGGCCGCGGATGGTCACGCACCTGATGGCACCGGGTTTCAATGTGACCGGGGCGGGGCCGGTGTGGCGGCCCGGTGTGCAGTTTGGTCACAACGAACACATTGCCTTTGGCCGGACGGATTTTCAGATCGACCAAGAAGACCTTTACGTGCTGGAATTGGACGCATCGGGCACGTCGTACCGGGGTCCGAAGGGCGCAGTGCCCCTGGTGCAGCGCGAAGAGCGCATTGAAGTACGCGGTGCTTCACCGGTGCAAGTGACCTTGCGGTGGGCGGCCATGGGGCCGGTCTTCCACCACGATGTGAAGGCGCGCACCGCCTTGGCCGTGCGTGCGGTCTGGTTGCAGCCGGCCACCTGTGTGGCTTTGGAATACGTGCCCAAATTGTTTGCGCACGATTGGCCCACCTTTCGCCGGGCCTTGCGCGCCGCGGTTTGGGGGACCAACTACATGTATGTGGATGCCCAAGGTCACATCGGATGGCAGGCGGCCGGCCGCGTCCCGGTGAGAGCCCGGCACGACGGTTTGATGCCAGTGCCGGCTTCGGGCGGCTATGAGTGGACAGGCATTTTGTCGTTGGATGACATGCCTCATGAGTTCGATCCTGAGCGCGGATGGATCGGCACGGCCAATCAATGCCCAACGTCGCCCAACTGGCCCCGCAACGGCAAGGTCATCAGCTTTGAATGGAAGCCTGACGATCGCTACCGCAGAGTCGAGCAACTGTTGCGCCAACAAGTGACCGAGGGGGCCACGGTGGAGATGAGCTGGCGAGACCAGCAAGATGTGTTGTCTTTGCGGGCGCTGGAGTTGATGTCGCTGCTGCGACAAGTGCTGCCGAGCATGGAACCAGGCAAAGATGCGGGCAAAGCCTCCGCTTTGAAGTCTGCCGAAGAGCTCACCGCGCAGGGCCAACAGCTCGCGCAGTCTTTGCTTTTGTGGGATGGCCGTCTGGATGCCCGCAGCACCGCGGCCACCGGGTACGCTGCTTGGTGGTCGCAGCTGCAAAAGGAGGCGCGCCAGGCGTTGGTGCCTCAGAGCGCGCGCGCACTCATCACGACACTGCACCCGCATGCGGTCACGTCTTGGCTGGGCCAGATCGCAAACTCATCAGACGGACTGACCGTGTGGGTTCGATCGCTCAACCAAGCCGCGGCCGCCTTGATGACTTTGAGCAGCGCAGGGTCTGCGGGTCATCAGTGGCCGGCCTGGGGCGAGTTGCACCGGGTGGATTTGCGCCATGTGTTGGGAACGTGGCTGCCGGTTCAGTGGAAAGACCGGGCCCACGCACTGGGGGGAATGAGCGGCGGCGACTCGGGCACCGTGCAAGCCCGCTGGTATGCCAGCTTTGACCGACCCCGGGTGACCGGAGGGGCCAGCTTTCGGGCGGTGTTGGAGGCGGGGGCGTGGGAGTCTGCGCGAGCCATCAACTTCCCCGGTCAAAGTGGGGACCCTCGCAGCCCGCACTACAAAGACCTCTACGAGCGCTGGGTATCTGGGGCCAGCATGGCATTGCCCTTCACCGCGCAAGAGGTTCAACGCGCCAGCCAGCAGACTTTGACCATCCGAGGTCAAAATACGGGGACGTGAGGTTCACGTCGCATCAATGAGGAAGAGCATGAATCGGTGGATGAAGGTCATCACACGGCAGGTCTGGGGTGCAGCGCTATCGCTGGTGGCCCTGAGTACCTGGGCGGCGCCAAGGGACACCTTGAACGTGGGCATGGTGCAGTTCCCACCCGACATGCACCCCTACATCACGGTCACCAGCATCAAAGACTACGTACTCAATGCAGCACGGCGCCCCATGGTGGGCTACAGCGAAAAAGGCGAGGTGTTGTGCGTCTCGTGCACCGACCTGCCAACCCTGGCCAATGGACGGGCCAAGTTGGTCAAGCGTGCCGATGGCAGTGACGGCATGGAGGTCTTCTTTACGCTGAAGTCCGATCTCTTCTGGGGAGATGGCAAACCCGTCTCTGCCAAAGACGTGGCCTTTGCCTTTGAGGTGCAAAAGGCGTTCACGGTGCCCCCAGTGCTTGAGAAAGTGGAGGCTTTGGGCAGCCGGACCGTCAAATTGGTTTTGAAGGCGGTGGCCTACAACTTCGACCGTTTGTGTCCCACGCCCATTCCAGAACACTTGGAAGGTCCCATCTTTCGTGCCGCCAAAGATCCTTTGGACTATGGGCAAAAGTCTTTGTTCAATCGCAAGCCCGAGGAGCCTGGACTGTGGATGGGCCCCTACCGGATTGCCGAATTCAAACCCAATGAACGCGTGACCTTGGTGCCCAATCCCCACTGGAAGGGCAACAAGCCGCACTTCCAAAAGGTCAATATGCGCTTGGTGGAAAGCACCTCGGCGCTGCAGGCCAATTTGCTCTCGGGTGACATTGACACGGTATCCACCGGCAACCTGGGTCTGACCTTGGACCAACATCTGGCGCTGGCCAAAAGCCAAGCCCAACGATTCGATTGGACCTTCATCCCCTCGGTGGCGAGCTTTGAACACCTGGCCGTGCGACTGGACAACAAGCAATTGAGCGACAAGCGCGTGCGACAAGCCTTGCTGATGGCCATTGACCGCAAAACCTTGGTGGCCAAGTTGTTTGAGAACAAGTTTCAGGTGGCGCAGAGCTTCAAGCACCCCACCCAGTTGGGCTTTGATCCCAAGGTCAAAACCTATGCGTATGACCCCAAAGCAGCGCGCAAGTTGTTGGCCGAAGCCGGGTACACATCCGCAGGCTCGGATGGCATTTTGGTCAATGCCGCGGGGCAGCGCTTGAGCATTGATTTGGTGTCCACCGCGGGCAATCGTGTTCGCGAGCTGGTGGAGCAGGTGATACAGACGCAGCTCAAGGCCATCGGCGTGGAGGTGGTGATCAACAACGAACCCGCCCGCGTCATGTTTGGTGAAACGCTGCGCAAGCGGACTTTCAAAGGATTGGTGCTGTACCAGGCAGACCATGCCATTGACTCGGTGCCCATGGAATTTTTCCACTCCACTTACATTCCGCGCGCAGAGAACAATTTCACCGGAACCAATTATTCGGGCCTGAACAATCCCGAGATGGACAAAGCCTTGATGGAAGCCACGGCGGCCTTGGAGCCTGCGGCCCGGGCAGCCGCCTTCAAGCGCATCTTGGCCGTTGCCAACGAGGATCTGCCCATCTTGCCTTTGTACTTTCCCACCTCAGCGCTGCTCACGCCCAAATGGATGACCGGCATGTACAACCCCAAGCGGTGGGGCGGTGTGACGCTGTGGATAGAAGACTGGCGCGCGCGATAAACACCGTGCGGGCGTTGTGCGGTCTCTTGCGATTTGAGCGGTTGCGGCCATGAGCTTGCTGCAAGTTGAGGCATTGCAGGTGTCGTTGGGGCCCCGTGACGATGCGGTGCAAATCTTGCGAGAGGTGTCGTTTTCTCTAGAGGCCGGTGCCACGCTGGGCATTGTGGGCGAGAGCGGCTGTGGCAAGTCCATGACGGCGTTGGCGGTGATGGGGCTGTTGCCCACGCCGCACCACTTGCAAGGCCGCATTCAATTTCGAGGCCTCGACCTCACGGGGCCCGATGCGGCGCGTTGGCACGAGCAACGGGGCCGACACATGGCCATGATTTTTCAAGAGCCCATGACGTCATTGAACCCGGTCTTGACGGTCGGGTTTCAATTGGCTGAGATGCTGACCCAGCACGAAGGCCGCAGCCCGGCTCAAGCCATGACGCAGGCCATTGAACTTTTGGAGCGCGTGGGCATCGCGGAGCCGGCAAGGCGGGCCAAGGCCTACCCCCATGAGATGTCGGGGGGCATGCGGCAAAGGGTGATGATTGCCATGGCGCTGGCCTGCAAGCCGCAGTTGTTGATTGCCGATGAACCCACCACGGCCTTGGACGTGTCGGTGCAGGCCCAAATTCTGGACCTCATGTTGGAGCTGCAGCGAGACCATGGCACGGCGCTCTTGTTCATCAGTCACAACTTTGGCGTCATCAGTGAAATGGCCGACGAGGTGATGGTGATGTATGCCGGAAAGACCGTGGAGCAGGGCCCGGCCCACACGGTGCTGCAATCCCCCCATCACCCCTACACGCAAGGCCTGTTGAGCACAGTGCCCGATTTAGAGCGAAGGGTCGAGCATCTGCCGGTCATCGCCGGTCAGGTCCCCAATTTGTCACGTTTGCCCCCGGGGTGCAGTTTTCAGCCGCGGTGCGAGCGCGCCAGTGCGTTGTGCGAGCAAAGCGCACCGCCACTCATGAACATTCACACCACCCATCAGATGCCTTCGCAGAAGGTGGCTTGTTTCCATGCCAGCGCCTGACACGCCCTTGTTGCAAGCCCATGAGGTCGGCGTGCGCTTTGCCGTGCGAGGGGGTCTGTGGCGGCGTCCCCAATTTGTGCGTGCGGTTCAGCAGGTGTCGTTTGAGCTGGCAGCAGGCGAGACCCTGGCCATCGTGGGAGAGAGTGGATCGGGCAAGACCACTTTGGCGCGTGCGCTCATGGGCTTGGTGCCGCTTCACGAAGGGCACTTTGTCTTTGACGGTCAGCGCATTGCCGCTGACCAGCCTGCCGCCTGGCGCGACTTGCGGCGACAGGTGCAGATGGTGTTTCAAGATCCGTTTGGCTCACTGGACCCCAGGTGGAATGTGCACGATCTGATTGCCGAGCCTTTGCGCTTGCAAGGCGTGTCCCCGGGGCCGGCTTTGACCGACCGGGTGCACGAATTGCTGCGTCAGGTGGGTCTGGCGCCGGAGTCGGCCAGTCGCTACCCCCATCAGTTCAGTGGAGGACAGCGTCAACGCATTGCCATTGCTCGCGCGCTGGCACCTCGACCGCGCGTGATCGTGGCCGATGAACCTTTGTCGGCGCTCGATGTGTCCATCCAAAGCCAGGTGATGAACCTGCTTCGCGAATTGCAGCGCGCGCACGGTCTGTCTTATCTGCTCATCAGCCATGACTTTGCAGCGGTCCACCATTTGGCAGATCGCATTGCCGTCATGTACCTCGGGCGCGTGGTGGAAACGGCCAGTGTCGGTGCCTTGTTCAGCCAACCGGCCCACCCCTACACGGCGGCGTTGTTGGCCTCCGTGCCCAGGGTGGGGCGTGGCAAGCGACAGCCCGGCCAAAGTCTGGCAGGTGAGGTGCCGTCACCCATTTCGCCTCCTTCAGGCTGCGCGTTTCATCCGCGCTGCCCGGCGGCCCAGGACCGTTGCCGCCATGAGGCGCCCTTGGTGCGTGCCGTGCCGGGTGAGGCCCACAGGCAAGTGGCCTGTCATTTCCCCAGGGTGACGCTGCCGGTGGTTGCTCAAGATCGTGCTGCCGTGGGGGCACCCACATGACCCGATTCTTGCTATCTCGGTTGATCGGGGCGTTGGTGGTCTTGGTGGTCAAGTCCTTTGTGATCTTTGCACTCATAGGCCTCATGCCAGGGGATCCCATCGATCTTTTGGCCACCGCCAATCCCGATGCCACCGCTGAAGACGTGACCAAGCTGCGCCAAATCTACGGTGTGGACCAGCCCATCACCCACCGTTATCTCCAATGGGTCCACGGGGTGTTGGAAGGCGACTTGGGCTATTCGCGCATCACCCACCGACCTGTGGCGGAGATGGTGGGGCCGGCCTTGCAAAACACCCTGATCCTGACCGCCACCGCATTCTTCATCTCCACCTGCATCGCCTTGACCTTGGGCACGCTGGCGGCTTTGCATCGCGGGCGATGGATCGAAAGGGTGATCAACCTCACAGCCTTCACAGGCATTTCGGTGCCGGGATTCTGGTTGGGCTTGCTGCTCATCTACACCTTTGCCGTCAAGTGGGGCCTCTTGCCGGCGGGAGGCATGCCGCGCGATGAAGGCGACTACGCGCCCTGGCAGTTTCTTGTACTTCCGCTGGCCACCTTGGTCTTGGTGGAGATTGGTGGGCTGACCCGCTACATGCGATCTGCCATGCTGGAAGTGTTGAACCAGGATTACATCCGCACCGCACGGGCCAAAGGCTTGGGGTCGTCGCGCATTCTTTGGGCCCATGCCCTTCGCAACGCCATGATTCCGGTCATCACCATCATCGCGTTGGGCCTGGGCCACCTGTTTTCTGGGGCCACGCTGATTGAAACCATTTTCGGCTGGCGGGGCATGGGCCGGCTCATCTACGAAGCGATCATGGGCAATGATTACAACGTGGCCTTGGTGTGTTTGATGCTGACCACGGCCTTGATTCTTTTGGCCAATGTGTTGGCCGATTGGGCGGCTATTTCCGTGGCAAGGTGGACATGGTGCTCATGCGCTTCACCGACTTCATGATTTCAATGCCCGGCCTGCCGCTGCTGATCATTCTCGCGGCGGTGGACTTGTCCAAGTTGGGGGTGCCGCAGACCTTCATCAATTCTGGCGCGGCCGCCTACTGGCGCATCATTTTGATTGTGACTCTGTTGGGATGGACCGGCGTGGCACGGTTGGTGCGGGCCTCGACCCTGGTGCTCACAGAGCGTGAATTTGTGATGTCTGCTCGCGCTCAGGGGGCGGGAGCTTGGTGGATTCTGACGCGACACATTTTGCCCAATGCGGTCTCTCCGGTGATTGTGGCCACCACGCTGGCCATGGGGCGCATCATGCTCACGGAGTCGGGCTTGAGCTTCTTGGGCGTGGGCATTCAGCCGCCCATGACCAGCTGGGGCGCCATGCTCACCAACGCCCAGGACCTGATGGCCACGGCGCCTGAATTGGCGCTGTACCCAGGGGCCTTGATCTTCATTTCGGTGTTGGCCATCAATTTCTTAGGCGACGGGTTGCAGGCGGCTTTCGATCCGCGGTCAGATCCGCGATAGGTGAGAAGGGCGCGCGGTATGTCTTTGCATTTTGAGTCGGCCTCACAGCTCTTGAGGCGTTTGCAAAACAAAGAAGTCAGCGCGCTCGAGTTGGTGGATATGGCCATCCAACGCATGGAACGTTTGGATGGCGTCATCAACGCGGTGGTGGTGAGAGACTTTGATCGGGCCCGGGAGCAAGCGCGGGCATCGGATGCCTGGCGGGCGGCAGGCAAGCCCTGCGGGGTTTTGCACGGCTTGCCGATGACTGTCAAAGAGTCTTTCCAGGTGGCGGGGTTGCCCACGACTTTTGGACACCCCTCCATGCGTCACCATGTGGCCAAAGAAGATGCGGTGGCGGTGCGTCGTTTGAAGTCGGCTGGCGCGATTGTGATGGGCAAGACCAATGTGCCCGTGTCCTTGGCCGATTGGCAAACCTTCAACCCGGTCTACGGAACCACCCACAACCCGTGGGATACGAGCCGCACGCCCGGAGGATCTTCCGGAGGGTCGGCGGCCGCTTTGGCAGCAGGATTCAGCCCTTTGGAGTTGGGCAGTGACATTGGCGCCTCCATTCGCAACCCCGCCCATTACTGCGGCGTGTGGGGGCACAAGCCCACGTGGGGCACGGTGACCTTGGAGGGCCACACCCTGGTGCCGCGTGCATTGGCAGAAACCGACATCTCGGCGGCTGGCCCGATGGCCCGCAGTGCCCACGACTTGGCTCTGGCCATGGAGGTGCTCAGTACGCCGCTGACGGCGTGGTCGCCGCTGGGCCGCGTGCCCGTGAGTTGGAACGATTCGGGACGCGCGCCCCGTTCATGTCGGGTGGGTGTGATCTGGGACGATGCCGAGGCCGAGGTGGACGATGCGGTGGCGAAGCCGCTGCAGTCCTTGGTGGAATGGCTGCGGCGCCAGGGCGTGCCTGTGGTGGACTTGACCCATCCCAAGCCCGGTGAGCCTCAGCGCCCCGTGGACAGTGCCGAAGCGCACGATGTCTACATTCACATGCTGCGCGCCATCACAGGGGCCCGCTATGACCAAGCGACATACGAGCATGCGCGATCGCAGGCGGCCACCATTGTCCCAGGAGACACCAGCTACCGTGCCCGACTGTATCGAGGCAATACCCTGAGCTATCGCGACTTCATGCAGTACGAGGAGCGGCGTGAAAGGCTGCGTCTGAGGTGGCATGCATTCTTTGAGGACTTTGATCTGCTGATCTGTCCGGTGGCCACCACCCCCGCTTTTCCGCTTCAGCCCACGGGGGAGCGTTGGGAGCGCATGGTCAGCGTCAATGGTCAGCCCCAGCCCAGCACCACGGCCTTGTTCTGGGCCGGTTACCCCGCCTTGGTGGGCTTGCCCGCCACCGCCATTCCAGTAGAGCAAAGTCCACAGGGGCTGCCGGTGGGCGCACAGATTGTCACCAAGCCTTACGCCGACCCACTGGCGTTGCGATTTGCCGCATGGCTGGAGTCCGAATGGCGTGCCTTTAAAGCGCCGCCTCTGGACTGAGCCCTTGGCGATCTGGGCCAGGCCATCAAGTCCTGGCCATCAGGTCTTGGCCATTAGTTCCTGGCCATTAAATCCTGGTATTGCGGATGCCGGCGTATGTAGGCAGCCACATAACTGCAAGCTGGAAGCACCTTGAGGTTTTCTTGCTTCGACCAGTCCAATGCCGCGCCCACCAAAGCGGCCGCGATGCCCCGGCCGCCCAGGGCTGGAGGCACCTCGGTGTGCGTGAAGGTGGCCACCCCGTTGGACAGGCGGTAGTCGCACACACACAGCAGTCCGTCAACAGTGGCTTCAAAGCGGTGCTCGGCCAGGTTGTGCTGCACGGAAATGTTTGAATTCATCACCCGATGTTAAATCAAGAGGTCACTTGGCGACCCCCCCAGGTCGACGGGGTCGCGTGATCCACACAAACGGAACGAGCAACAAAAAGATCAAGGCCGAGGCAAAAAACAATTCAATGGCTGAGAAGGTAAAGGCCTGCTCATCGACGACCCGATTGAGGACCCCCAGGGCTTGTTGCGACGACAGCCCAGTGGCGCCCAAGCCTGTCAATGCGTCTTGGGTGGCCAAACGGCCGGATGACAGCAACTCGACCATGTGCACATGGTGCTGGCGGGCGTGGTCTTCCCAGAGGGTGGTGGCAATGGAGGTCCCAAAAGCACCGGCCGTGATGCGCATGAAGTTGGACACCCCAGAAGCCGCCGCCATGCGCTGCGGCTCAATGCCAGACAGCGTGATGGACACCAAGGGAATGAAGAAGAAAGCCATGCCCACGCCTTGGATGAGGGTGGGAATCAAGAGGGTGTTGAAGTCGGCTTGTGTGCTGAATTGGGCTCGCATCCACAGCACGAGGGCGAAGACCAAGAACGAAAAGGACACAAATTGGCGGGGGTCGACCCGCGCCAAGTTCTTTCCCACCACTGGCGACAGCACAATGGCCAACAGCCCGACTGGGGCCATGACCATGCCTGCGTGCGTGGCGGTGTAGCCCATGTATTGCTGCAACCACAAGGGCAGCAAGACGACGTTGCCAAAGAAGAGGCCATAAGCAATGGCGGTGGATGTGGCGCCGGCCCAGAAGTTGCGACTCTTGAACAAGTGCAGGTCGACCACGGGATGGTCTTCGGTGAGCTCCCAGGCCAAGAAGAACGCAAAGCCCACCGCGGCCACGACAGCCAACACCACGACTTCGGTGGAATGAAACCAGTCCAACTCCTTGCCCTTGTCGAGCATGATTTGCAGCGACCCCACCCAGATCACCAAGAGCGCCAAGCCCACCCCGTCGATCGGCAATTTGCGCACCACCGATTCGCGCTTGCGAAACAGGGCCCACGAGGCCGTGGCTGCCAGCAATCCCACGGGAATGTTGATGTAGAAAATCCAGGGCCACGACACGTTGTCGGTGATCCAACCGCCCAGCAACGGCCCGGTGACGGGAGCCACCAGCGTGGTGATGGACCACATGGCCATGGCCAACCCAGCCATGGCCGGAGGGTAGCTGGCCAACAGCAATGTTTGCGACAGGGGAATCATGGGACCGGCCACAAAGCCCTGCAGAGCTCGCGCCAAGATCAGGGTCTCCATGGTCGGAGCCAGCCCGCACATCCAAGAGGTGAGCACAAAAAGCAAGACGCTGGCCACAAACAGCCGCACTTGGCCAAAGCGTTGAGACAGCCAGCCGGTCAAAGGCACGGCAATGGCGTTGGCCACGGCAAAGCTCGTGATCACCCACGTGCCCTGGTTGGGGCTGACGCCCAAATCTCCGGCGATGGCCGGCAAGGACACATTGGCGATGGAAGAGTCCAGCACGTTCATGAACGTGGCGGCAGACAGCGCCACCGTGCCCAAGGCGCGAGCGGGGCCCTGCAAAGGCGGATGGGCCTGAGGTGGAAGGTCAGTGGCCATGACTCTCGTGGAAGAGATCGTCTCAGCGCTTGAGAGGCCGACGTGGCGCCTTGACAGGCTCGGCCGAGGAGCCGCCGTGTGTCGCAATCACTTTGAGCACCTCTGCATCGGCTTCTTTTTCAAGAGTGTCCATGCCCGCGGCTTGCTCGAGGGCCTGGGCCTGAGGCCGGGGTGCATCGGACAGGGCCTTGCCGCTTTGCTGTGACACGTCCACCGTCACCACCATGGACAGACCCACGCGCAAGGGGTGTTCGGCCAACTGCGACGCATCCAAGGCGATGCGCACAGGCACACGTTGCACCACTTTGATCCAATTGCCAGTGGCATTTTGCGCGGGCAGCAGCGCGAAGGCCGACCCAGTGCCTGCACTCAAGCCGGCCACCTGGCCTTTGAAGGTGACCTTTTTGCCATAGACATCGGCCTTCAGCTCTGCGGGCTGTCCCAGGCGAATGTGACGCAGCTGCACTTCTTTGAAATTGGCGTCCACCCAAACCTGGTTCAAAGGAATCAGGGCCATCAAAGGTGCACCGGGGGCCACGCGTTGGCCCACCTGCACCGTTCGGCGTGCAATGAAGCCTTGGGCCGGTGCTTGCAAAGACCCCCGTTTCTCGGCCAGCCAGGCCTCGCGCACGCGAGCCGCCGCCATTTGCACACTGGGGTGTTGTGAAAGCGTGGTGCCGTCGGTCATGGCACGGTTGCTGGTGAGGGCCTCGCGAGCGGCTTGCGCAGCTGCCTGGGCCGCAGCCACCGCACTGCGGGCGGCCGTGGCTTGGGCTTGGGCATGTCCGAGCTCCTCTTGCGAAACCCCGCCCTGAGGGGCCACCGCTTGTCGCCGCGCCAAGTCTTGCTCGGCGCGTTGGGCGTCGGTCTGCGCGCGACGTGCCTCTGCTTCTCTCAACTCCACTTGGGCTTGCAGCGTGGCGTTGTTGGCGTAAAGCGTTCGTGCCTGGCGAACCGTTTGCGCCAGTTGGGCTTTGGCTTGGTCCACCGCCACCCGGGCGTCGATGGGGTCCAGTTGAATCAGGGGTTGGCCCGCTTTGACAAAGTCGGTGTCATCGGCCATGACCGCTTGCACAGTACCGGCCACTTGAGGCGTGATCTGGATGACATGGCCTTGGACGTAGGCGTTGTCGGTGGATTCATAGTGGCTGGCCACCAGCCATTCATATGCGCCCCAAGCCGCGCCAATCACGCCCACGGTGGTGGCCACGATCATGAGGGCCTTGCGCCGTTTGGGATTGCCGGCTGAAGGGGGAGTTGATTCTTGAAGTGTCATCGTCATTCCTTGTCGCGAGACCGCAGGGGCGCGGGGGCCTGGGCGGATGCGGTGGCGGGCTCGGCCCCAAAGCCACCGCCCAGCGCGCGTATCAGGGCCACCTGCGTGTCCAGCATCCGCGCATGCAGTTCAATACCCAAGCGTTGCTGTTGCAGCAGCGCTGTTTCTGCTTGGAGCACCTGCAGCGTGTTGGCCAGACCCGCATCACGTCTTTGGCGTACGAGGGCATAGGTCTTCTCGGCAGTGGCCAATGTCTGCGATTGCTGCGCTTGCAGTTGCGCCAGGCTGCTCAGCGAGGTCAACGGATCCACCACGTCTTTGACGGCTTCCAAGACAGTGGCGTTGTAGCTGTGAACAGCCATTTCCCATTCGGCGGTTTTGCCCTGGAGGTTGGCACGCAAGCGGCCACTGTCAAACAAAGGCAATCGAACGGCAGGCCCCAAGCCCCACTGCTGACTGCCCGATTGCAGCAAGCGATCCAAGCCGATGCTCGACAAACCGACAAAGGCCACCAAGTTGATATTGGGATAGAACTGCGCTTGGGCTTGCCGCTGTTCGCCCACGGCGGCTTCTACACGCCAGCGAGCAGCCAGCACGTCGGGTCGGCGACCCAGCAGATCGGCAGGCACGGCCGCAGGCAGCGCAGGCGCCTTGAGCTCATGGAGTGAGATGGGCTCCAAGGCAGGTCGGCTCCCAGGGGCAGCCACCAGAGCCATCAAGGCCGTGTGGGTGAGCTCGATTTGTTCGCGCAGGCTGTCGATTTGTGCGCGCGCCTCGGGCACCGCGCCTTCGGCTTGTTGCAGCTCCAGGTTTGAATCCAGCCCGGCGCGCACACGTTGACGCACCAAAGACAGCCAATCTTCTCGTTGTTGCAGCGTGCGTTGCGCAATCTGTTGCAAGCTGTGCAGGCCCATCAAGCGCAGATAAATGCGTGCCACCTGGGTGTGCAGAAACACGCGTGCCGCTGCGGTGTCGGCTTGAGCGGCGCGTGCCTGCCCCAAGGCCGCATCAAGGGCCGCTTGGTTCTTGCCGAAAAAATCAAACTCCCAATTCACGGCCGCTTGCACCGTGGCCGGGTCTTGTATCGAGCCTGCAATGGGCGGTGGAACGAGCCCCTTGGCGGTGTATCGTTGGTGCGTGGCGTCCCAGGTGGCGTTGGTTTGGGGGCGATTCAAGGCCTCAGCCATGGCGATGGAGGCCGAGGCGCGCCGCCAACGGGCTTGTGCCATTTGGAGGGTGGGGTTGAGCGCGACCGCTTGCTCCATCAATGCATTGAGCGGTGCGCTGCCATAGGCCTTCCACCATTGGGCGTCGACAGCGGCCTGCGATCCAGAGTTGTTCAGGCCCATGGTGGCAGTGTCTGTCCACACACGCGCATCGCTCGGCATGGCGGGAGGTGCGAACTCGGCGCAGCCCCAAAGGCTCAGGCCGGCCAGCAAGCTGCACCCCCACCGAACTCGGCTTTGGAGGGGGGCGCGCAAGTCAGAAGGAGGCAGCACGGTCATGGTTTCCTGCGGTCGGTCATGTGCTGCGCGTTGCCAAGCATGCGACGCAGCAGCGATTTGAGCGCTTCCCACTCTTGGGGCGAAAAGCCATGGAGGGTCTGGTTGTGCACATGGCTCAACACCTGGGGCACGTGCCGTGCCGCTTGACGGCCTTCAGGGGTGAGCGACAACAACACCACCCGTCGGTCTTGGGCAGAGCGTTCTCGTCGACACAGACCTTTGCGTTCCAATCGGTCCAGCAGTCGGGTGGTGGCACCTGCGTCCAAGTCGCACTCGCGGGCCAGTTCGGCGGCAGTGGTCGCACGTCCGAGAGACAGCATGTACAGCGGCAACCACTGCGCATGGGTGAGACCGCTGGGCTCGAGCTCGGCCTCGATCTCTTGCGCCATTCGGTTGAGGATGCGACGCATGAGATAGCCCACGCTTTCTTGCGGGTCGTATCTTTGGGCTGTGTACAGCGGCGTTTGACGGCGTGAGTTGGGGGAGCGGGGCGTCACAAAAACTTGCTTAGGCAATGATTGCTTGGGC
>RFSP01000171.1 GCA_009923895.1 Betaproteobacteria bacterium
AACCGCGGGCGGCGTTCATCACGAAACTTGGTCTGGATGTGATAAAAATTCTTGGGCAATTGCTTGTAGCTGCGCAGCTCCTGCCGGGCGATGTCGGTGATGACTTCTTCGCTGGTGGGCTGAATCACAAAATCTCGCTCGTGGCGGTCTTTCACCCGCAACAGCTCCGGGCCCATCTTGCCAAAGCGGCCCGTTTCTTCCCACAGTTCCGCCGGCTGCACCACCGGCATCAAGAGCTCCACGGCGCCTGCGGCATCCATCTCCTGGCGAATGATGGCTTCCACCTTGCGGATCACCCGCAAACCCATGGGCATGTAGTTGTAAATACCGGCCGACAGCCGCTTGATCATGCCGGCGCGCACCATCAATTTGTGGCTCACCACCTCGGCGTCAGCAGGTGCTTCTTTGAGGGTGGCAATGAAAAACGAGCTGGCTTTCATGGCAAAGGTCTTTGCGAAAGATGAGGGAAAGCGAGAAACACGCACCACCGGCTTGCGGTGCAATAATGAAATCAGTCAAGAATTTGAGGGGCGATTATGCTCGACCGTGACGGGTTCAGGCCCAACGTCGGCATCATCTTGCTGAACGCACACAACCAGGTCTTCTGGGGCAAGCGCTTGCGCACGCACTCCTGGCAATTTCCTCAAGGCGGCATCAAGCACGGGGAATCGCCAGAAGAGGCCATGTTTCGCGAGCTGCACGAAGAAGTCGGCCTGCACCGCCACCACGTGCAAATTGTGGGTCGCACCCGCGACTGGCTGCGCTATGAAGTGCCCGAGCACTTCATCCGAAAAGACGCCCGGGGCCATTACAAGGGTCAAAAGCAGATCTGGTTCTTGCTGCGCCTGGTGGGCCGTGACAGCGACATGAACCTGCGCGCCACCGACCACCCCGAATTCGATGCCTGGCGTTGGAACGACTACTGGGTGCCTCTTGAGATGGTCATCGAGTTCAAACGGGGTGTCTACGAAATGGCCCTCACCGAGCTGTCTCGCTACTTGCCTCGCACCCAAGGGCCTGCGCCGCAGAATCGCTACTTGCGCCATGGCGGCCCCCGCGGGCCCCGAACCGGCACCGAGTCCTAGCGCGCTTCGCGTTCTTCAACCACCAAGTTGTCGCGGTGGATCAGCTCGGCCTCATGGCTGTAGCCCAACAGCGCCTCGATCTGACTGGACGGCTTGCGCGCAATCCGCCGTGCCTCGGCGGCAGAGTAATTCGCCAAGCCGCGTGCAATTTCCTCGCCCTGCGGCGATTTAACGGCAATGACATCGCCGCGCAAGAATTCGCCCGTCACCTCGGTCACCCCAATGGGCAGCAAGCTCTTGCCTTCGGTCACCAGTTTGCTCACCGCGCCGTGGTCCACCGTGACCGATCCGCGCAACTGCAAATGGTCGGCCATCCACTGCTTGCGGGCGGCCACTTTGGCGGTGCGGGCCTGCAGCAGCGTGCCGATGGCCTCGCCCTCGCACAAGCGCAGCAGCACGTCGGGCTCGCGGCCCCAGGCAATGACCGTGCTGGCGCCACTGCCCGCCGCACGCCGAGCGGCCAAGACCTTGGTGATCATGCCGCCACGGCCCAACGAAGACCCCGTGCCTCCGGCCATGCGTTCAAGTTCCGGGTCACCCGCCAACGCCTGATCAATAAAGCGTGCCGACGGGTCCTTGCGGGGGTCGGCCGCGTACAAGCCTTTTTGATCGGTCAAGATGATCAAGGCATCGGCCTCCACCAGGTTGGCCACCAAGGCGCCCAGGGTGTCGTTGTCACCAAACTTGATTTCGTCGGTCACCACCGTGTCGTTTTCATTGATGACCGGAATCACCTGCAATTGCAGCAAGGTCAGCAAAGTCGATCGGGCATTGAGGTAACGCTCTCGATCGGCCAAGTCGGCGTGGGTCAACAACACCTGCGCGCTGGCCATGCCGTGCTCGCGCAGTTGGGTTTCATACATCTGCACCAAGCCCATCTGGCCCACGGCCGCAGCGGCTTGCAACTCATTGACTTCTTTGGGGCGGCTGGACCATCCCAGGCGCTTCATGCCCTCAGCAATCGCACCGCTGGAGACCATCACCACTTCGCGACCCGAGCGGGCCAGCGCTGCCAATTGGCGCGACCAATTCCCAATGGCGGCTGCATCCACCCCGCGGCCCTCGTTGGTGACCAAGCTCGAGCCCACCTTGACGACAATGCGCCGAGCGGATTTGAGCACCTCAGACACCAGAGCGACCCTTTCCTGCGGGCCTGGACGCCGTCTGATCGTCGGCATCAAAGCGCAGATCAGAGATCACCAGCGGATTGCGCTGCGCCGCCACATGTTTGTAAGCGGCACGAACCAAGCCGTCCAAGCCCTCCCGCGCCAGGGCAGAGATGGCAAACACCGGCCCTTTCCAACGCAGACGGCGCACAAAGTCTTTCACCTTGGCCTCGCGCTCTTCGGCGGGCAGCATGTCGATCTTGTTGAGCACCAGCCAGCGGGGCTTGGCGTGCAACTTGGCGTCGTAAGTTTTGAGTTCCTTGATGATGGCGCGGGCTTGAGCCACAGGATCCACCGCGTCGTCAAAGGGGGCCATGTCCACCAGGTGCAACAAGAGCTCGGTGCGCTGCAAGTGGCGCAAAAACTGGTGACCCAGCCCGGCCCCTTCTGAGGCGCCTTCAATCAAGCCCGGCACGTCGGCCACCACAAAACTTTGCTCTGGCCCCACACGCACCACGCCCAAATTGGGATGCAAGGTGGTGAAGGGGTAGTCGGCGATCTTGGGGCGCGCGTTGGAAATCGCGGCAATCAGCGTGGACTTGCCCGCATTGGGCATGCCCAACAAGCCCACATCGGCCAACACGCGCAGTTCCAACTTGAGCTTGCGGGCCTCGCCCGGCCAGCCGGGTGTTTTTTGGCGCGGTGCGCGGTTGGTGCTGCTCTTGAAATGCAGATTGCCAAAACCCCCATCGCCGCCCTTGCACACCAGCACCTGCTCGCCCGGGGTCATCAGCTCAAAGAGCTTCTCGCCCGTTTCGGCGTCTTGCAAGATGGTGCCCACCGGCACACGCAGCACGATGTCGTCACCGGCGGCGCCAAATTGGTCCGATCCTCGGCCAGGTTCGCCGTTGCGCGCTTCAAACCGCCGCGTGTAGCGGTAGTCAATCAGCGTGTTCAGGTTGACATCGGCCACCGCATAGATGCTGCCGCCGCGCCCCCCATCGCCGCCATTGGGCCCGCCGAAAGGGATGAACTTTTCGCGCCGAAAGCTCACGCAGCCCGCGCCCCCGTGGCCCGCGGCAACGTCGATGGTGGCTTCGTCAACGAATTTCATGACCGAGATATTGTCTAACGACCCTCAACAAGCAAAAAGCCCCGGACGATGCCGGGGCTTCGCGCATCGGGGTCCGCCCAGAATCAGAGCGGAGCGACCGACACCACGTGACGGTTCAACTCGCCTTTGACAGCGAATGACACCTCGCCATCCACGAGCGCGAACAGGGTGTGATCCTTGCCCATGCCCACATTGGTGCCGGCGTGGAACTTGGTGCCGCGCTGACGAACAATGATGGATCCGGCCGACACGGCTTGACCGCCGTAGACCTTGACGCCCAGCATCTTGGGCTTGGAATCGCGGCCGTTCCGGGTGGAACCGCCGCCTTTTTTCTGTGCCATGGTTGAAGGCTCCTGAGTCGGTTAGGCGTTGACCGCGCCGATTTGCAGCTCGGTGTACGTCTGGCGGTGACCGCCATGACGCTGGTAATGCTTGCGGCGACGCATCTTGAAAATGCGCACCTTGTCGTGCTTGCCATGCGCCACCACCGTGGCTTTGACGCTCGCACCCGCGACCCAGGGGGTCCCCACCTTCAAGTCTGCGCCGTTGCCCACAGCCAACACTTGGTCGATGGTGATTTCCTGGCCCACGTCCGCAGCAATCTGTTCTACTTTGATCTTCTCGCCGGCAGCAACCTTGTATTGCTTGCCACCGGTTTTTATGACCGCGTACATGGGAAATCCTTTCGTTGATCGTCTCTTCTGAACCGGTTTGACCCGTAGGACAACCCTGCAGAAGCCGGAATCTTCCGCCCAAGCGCTGAGGTAAGGGCCGCAGCGCCCAAGACGCGAAGAACCCACGATTATAGCCAAAACCCGAAGATGGCACGGGACCTCCCCCGCGGCCGCCCAGACGGGCGCCGAGGCTTCCTATAATGCCGCGCACTCTCGACCTGCCATCTGTGAACACCTCCACCACCGCCGAATTCGATTGCGCCGCCTGGTTGGATGAGCAGATGGTGCAGGTGGATGAGGTGATCGGCCGACAGCTGCATTCCGATGTGGCCCTGGTCAACCAGATCGGGCATTACATCGTGGGTTCGGGCGGCAAACGGATACGACCCCGTCTGCTGCTGATGGCCGCAGCTGCTTTGGGCCACCACGGGCCGCGCGCCCACACGCTGGCGGCGGTGGTGGAGTTCATCCACACGGCCACGCTGTTGCACGACGATGTCGTGGACGAAAGCAACCTGCGCCGCGGGCGTCAGACGGCCAATGCGATGTTCGGCAATGCGGCGGCGGTGTTGGTGGGTGACT
>RFSP01000172.1 GCA_009923895.1 Betaproteobacteria bacterium
GCACCCGACAAGGCAAGCCCCACCCTCAGGGCCGCCAAGCGCGACAGCGGCTCATGCAAGATCCAGCGGGCCAATATCACGGCCCACAAAGGCATCAGATAAAACAACAGCACCACGCGCACCACATCACCGGTGGTGACCGCCCAGTTGAAAGCCGCATTGGTGGTGCCCGCCGCCAGCACCAACCAACCCAGGCTGGGGCGGCTGCACAGCTCTCGCCAGGCGGCAGGGCGCCACAGCGTGATGCCCAGAATCACCCACGAGTAAACCAACACGGTGGCCCACAACGGGTGCCACCCCTCAGAAGCCATCCAGCGAAATGGCAGCCAAGACAGGCCCCAGGTCAGCGCGTTGGCCACCAAGGCCAAGGCCGGCCAGACGGAACTGCGGTCGATCATGCGCGTGGTCAGATCCGTTCAGTGCGAATCGGACCTGGCGATGGCCAGCAAGCGCTCCATCTCTTCACGGTACTGTACGCAATTGCGCCGGTGCCAACGACCGATCCAAGCCATGGTCCCCGCCACAACCAGTCCGAAGATGGTGATGGCCCCAAAGGCCGAAAGCCCAAGCCCCGTCAAGGCGGTATAGAAAGCGCCCAAGCCCAAGATGCAGGCTTGTTCGTTGAAATTTTGCACGGCGATGGAGCGTCCTGCACCCATGAGGTTGTGCCCGCGGTGCTGCAAGAGCGCATTCATGGGCACCACCAGAAATCCGCCAATCGCCCCCAGAGCCATCAAGAAGGGGGCCGCCACCCACACGTTGTGAATGGCGTTCATGGCAATCACGAGCACGCCCATGCCCACTCCCAGCGGAATGACCCGTGTGGCCTTGTCCAATTGCATGGACACAGAAGCCACGACAGCGCCCACCGCGGTGCCAATCGCCACCACGCCGACCAGCGACGAGGCTTGGGTGGTCCCGTAACCCAAAGCCGCAGCCGCCCAGGCCAGGACGATGTAGCGCAAATTGCCGCTAACGCCCCAGAACAAGGTCGTCGTGGCCAACGAGATCTGGCCCAGCTTGTCTTGCCACAAGCGCGAATTGCAATGGCTGAAATCACGCACCAGGGTCCATGGGCTGGGTTCCAGACGCTGCAAAGGCGCATCGGTGCGGGGGATGTACAAATTGAACAACGCCGCCACCGCATACAAGCTCACGATGCAGGCAATGGCCGCCTCGGGGGGCGTGTCCACACCCGTATCCAACCACGGAAAGTCCAGCTGCAACATCACCGACGCCACCTTGGGGCCCACCAATTGCCCGCCCAACAACACCCCCAGGATGATGGAGGCGATGGTCAGACCCTCGATCCACCCATTGGCCTTGACCAGCTGCGACGGGGGCAACAGTTCCGTGAGAATGCCGTACTTGGCAGGGGAGTAGGCCGCGGCCCCCAGACCCACAATGGCGTAGGCCATGAGCGGGTGGGTGCCAAACAACATCAGCAAACACCCCACCACCTTGATGGTGTTGGAAACAAACATCACCCGGCCTTTGGGCACTGCATCGGCGAACGCGCCCACAAAGGGGGCCAAGATCACATAGAAGAGCGCAAACATGGGCACCAGCGCAGCGCGGTGCCATTCCGGAGCGGCAGCGTCGCGCAGCAGTTCCACCGCAGCGACAAAAAGTGCGTTGTCGGCCAGCGAGCTGAAAAACTGCGCCGACATGATGGTTGAGAATCCCTTTTTCATGGCCTCATGCTTGGCCACCCATGCATTTTCAAGACCCTTTTGTCCGGAAAATGCGTCGTG
Source organism: Betaproteobacteria bacterium (assembly GCA_009923895.1). Taxonomy (GTDB): domain Bacteria; phylum Pseudomonadota; class Gammaproteobacteria; order Burkholderiales; family Burkholderiaceae_C; genus Rubrivivax. Next base: position 1,755 of record RFSP01000172.1, read on the forward strand.
GTGAAGTCTCCTTGGTCGGGCGAGGCAGGTTATAGCATGCAGTCCTGTCGTTTTCAGTGGCCCGTGTGGGGACAATTGAAACCGGCCGAAACAGCTCTGGAGTCGCTTTGTGCCCCGTCCCATCGAAGCCCTGATTCACAGCCAAGCCCTGGCACACAACCTGGCGCGCGCCCGCCGTGCGGTCGCCGACGCCCGGGTGTGGGCGGTGGTCAAGGCCAATGCCTACGGCCATGGCATCGAGAGGGTTTTTGAAGGGTTGCGGTCCGCAGACGGCTTCGCCCTGCTGGACTTCGATGAAGCCCAACGCCTTCGCCAGTTGGGTTGGCGAGGTCCGATTTTGCTGCTGGAAGGCTGTTTTGAAGCGCGAGACCTGGAGCTGTGTTCGCGCTTGAATCTCTGGCACGTGGTTCACACCGGAGAGCAGATCGAGTGGCTCAGCCGCCACAAAACCCACACCCCCCACCGTGTGTTTCTAAAAATGAACAGCGGCATGAACCGGCTGGGTTTCACGCCGGCGGCGTTTCGAAGCGCTTGGGCGCGGCTGGATGGCTTGCCACAGGTCGACGAAATCTCGCTCATGACCCATTTCTCAGACGCCGATGGTCCGCGCGGCGTGTCGCATCAAGTGGCGGCTTTTGAAGCCGCCACCCACGATCTGCCGGGAGAGCGCAGCCTGTCCAACAGTGCGGCCACGCTGGGACACCCGGGCTTGCGCAGCGACTGGGTGCGTGCCGGCATTTTGAGTTATGGCAGTGCACCGGATGCCCCGGCCCGCAGCGCCTCTGATTGGGATTTGCGCCCCGCCATGACACTGCGCACCCGCCTCATTGCAACCCAGACGCTGCAAGCCGGCGACACCGTGGGCTACGGGAGTCAGTTCACGGCCGAGCATGCCATGCGCATCGGCATTGCCGCTTGCGGCTACGCCGATGGCTACCCTCGCCACTGCGCCACCGGCACGCCCGTGCTCGTCGACGGGCAACGCACACGCACCGTGGGCCGTGTGTCCATGGACATGCTCGCCGTGGACTTGACCCACGCGCCCCAAGCGGGAGTGGGCAGCGAAGTCACTCTCTGGGGCCAGGGACCCCAGGGCAGCTCCTTGCCGATCGACGAGGTGGCCCAGGCCGCGGGCACCATCGCCTATGAACTCATGTGCGCGTTGGCCATGCGGGTGCCGGTGCGGGTGGTGGACCCCTTGTGAACCACGGCCCCGTCATTGACGAATCTCAGGTGGAATTCACCGCCATCCGCGCCCAAGGTGCGGGAGGACAAAACGTCAACAAGGTCTCCAACGCCGTGCATCTGCGATTTGACATCCACGCCTCTTCATTGCCCGACCTCATCAAGCACCGTCTGCTGGCCATGCGCGATGAGCGCATCAGCAACGACGGTGTGATCGTCATCAAGGCCCAGGAGCACCGCAGCCTGGTGAGAAACCGCGCAGAAGCGCTCGCCCGATTGCAAGACCTGGTCGACCGGGCCGCACAACCGCACAAAGTGCGTCGACCCACCCGACCCACCAAGGCGTCCAAACTGCGACGGCTGGAGCACAAGACCCGGCGCAGTGACATCAAGGCCGCCCGGCGCACGCCCATCGATTGATGCCACGCCACTGAAGCGACAATGTAGCGATGGCTGCGCGTGACAAAACCGTCTACACCTGCCGCGAATGTGGCGGCTCCAGTCCCAAATGGTTGGGCAAGTGCCCCCATTGCGGCGCTTGGAACACCTTGGAAGAGGCGGTGGCCGAAGGCACGTCGGGGTCTGGTCGACATCGCTTCCAGGGCCTGGTGCGCAGCCAAAGTGTGGCCACGCTCAGCGACATCGACGCCGCCGAAGTGGCGCGCACCCCCACGGGTCTGGACGAGCTCGACCGGGTGCTGGGCGGCGGCATTGTGGCCGGCGGTGTGGTCTTGATTGGCGGTGACCCCGGCATTGGCAAGAGCACCTTGCTGCTGCAAGCGCTTGACGCCTTGTCGCAGCAGTTGCCCGTGCTCTACGTCACAGGCGAAGAAAGCGCCGCCCAAGTGGCCTTGCGAGCCCGCCGGTTGGGATTGGCAGGCGACCGTGTGCGGGTCGTGGCCGAAATTCAGCTTGAAAAGATCCTGGCCAACGTGAGTGCCGAGAACCCCTCGCTGTGCGTCATCGACTCCATTCAAACCTTGTACTCCGACCAGCTCACCTCCGCACCCGGCTCAGTGGCCCAGGTGCGTGAGTGCGCAGCCCAGCTCACCCGCTTCGCCAAGGGCACGGGTTGCGCCATGGTCTTGGTTGGGCACGTCACCAAAGAAGGGGCCCTGGCAGGGCCCCGCGTGCTCGAACACATGGTGGACACCGTGTTGTATTTCGAGGGCGACACGCACTCCAGCTTCCGTCTGGTGCGCGCCATCAAAAACCGTTTTGGCGCCGTCAATGAGATTGGCGTGTTCGCCATGACCGAGCGCGGGCTCAAAGGCGTCAGCAACCCCAGCGCCATCTTCTTGTCCACCCATGGTGAGCCGGTCGCAGGCAGCTGCGTCATGGTCACCCTGGAAGGCTCACGCCCCTTGTTGGTGGAAGTGCAGGCCCTGGTCGACAGCGGCGGCCCCAGCCCCCGCAGGCTCTCGGTGGGTCTGGACCGAGACCGACTGGCCATGCTCCTGGCCGTGCTGCACCGCCACGCCGGCGTCGATTGCCTGGACCAAGACGTCTTCGTCAACGCCGTGGGTGGCGTGCGCATTGGAGAACCGGCGGCTGACCTGGCCGTGCTGTTGGCCATCCAAAGCAGCCTGCGCAACCGGCCCTTGCCCCGCGGCTTCATCGC
>RFSP01000173.1 GCA_009923895.1 Betaproteobacteria bacterium
GCCTTGAAGGGAAGAAGCAGTCATGGGTCAGTAAAGGCAGTGAGCGCTTGTTGAAGGTTGACAGACCACCCAAAGACCCAAGGCCCAAGGCGGGGTGAAAGGGGGGGAAAGGGGGGGACTCAATCAATAAGTCTCGAGGTGCAATCGTCCTTCTCGCTTGAGCGACGCGCCCAAGGTGTCCCAAGAAAGACCGGCCTGTTGGGCAATGTCATGCAGCGCCAGGACCACGCCTTCTTCCATGGCTTTGAGGCCACAGACGTAGAAGTAGGTTTGACCGTCTTGCAGCAAAGCCGCCAGATCGGCTGAGCGCTCGCGCATTAAGTCCTGGACATATTTTTTGGGTTGACCGGCGGTTCGGCTGAACGCCAGATGGATGTCGATGAAGTCGTGAGGCAGACTTTGCAGAGGCCCAAAATACGGCAACTCTTCTTTGGTGCGAGCGCCAAAAAACAGCATCAATTTGCCGCCTTCGAACTTGCCAGAGCTGCGCAAGCGGCGCCTCCATTCGGTCATGGCACGCATGGGCGCACTGCCCGTGCCCGTGCATATCATGACAATGTTGGAGCGAGGGTGGTTGGGCATGAGGAAACTCGAGCCGAAAGGCCCGATGACTTCCACCTTGTCGCCCACCTGGAGGTCGCACATGTAATTGCTGGCCACACCACGCACCGGACGGCCTTGATGGTCTTCGAGGACGCGCTTGATGGTCAGTGACAGGTTGTTGTAGCCCGGGCGCTCGCCATTGCGTGGGCTGGCGATGGAATATTGACGTGCGTGGTGGGCGCGTCCTTGGGCGTCGACACCCGGGGCAATGATGCCGATGGATTGGCCCTCCAGCACCGGAAAAGGCATGGCACCGAAATCCAACACGATGTGGTGGGTGTCATAGTCTTTCCCTACCTCGGTCACGCGGACATTGCCGGCGACCGTGGCGGTGACAGTCTTTTGAGCCGCTTTGGGACCGTAGAGGTTGGTGTAAGCGTGTGCCGCAGACCAAGGTGGCACCGTCGCGTTGTATTGCGCGCTGTTGAAGGTGGACTCCCCCGTGGCGGCCGCAGGCACAGAGGCTGGGGCAGGCTCGACCGTGGACGGGACGTCAGCAGACACGCCCGCCTCAGCCAATTGCTCTGGCGTGAGCTCGGTGGGCAGCACATCCCAAGTGAATTGCTCATCCACAGAATAAGCCTTCACCTTGGGCATGTGACGCCAGTTGTCAATGGACCCGGTGGGACAAGGCGGCACGCAAGCCATGCACAGATTGCACTTGCTGGCATCGACCACGTAATTGCGGGAGTCGTGTGTGATGGCGCCCACCGGACATGTGGCCTCACAGGTGTTGCAGCGAATGCAGATTTCAGGGTCAATCAGATGCTGCTTGATGACCGCGGTGTCTGACAGGTCCATGGGGTCTCCGGGAATGGGGGGCTTCGTCGCAAATGTCATTGCGAGGGCCAAAGGCCCGCGGCAATCTTTGGTCACTGGCCTCTCGATTGCTTCGTCGCTTGGCTCCTCGCAATGACTGGAAAGGGCCTCAGCCCTTTTCCAGTCAATTGAAACGAACGTATTCGAAGTCTACGGGTTGGCGGTTGATGCCGAGCGCCGGTGGAGCGATCCAGTTGGCGAACTTGCCCGGCTCCACCACGCGGCCCATGAGGCTGGCGACGAAGGCCCGGTCGTTGCCGGTGGGCAACCACTGGTCGACGTTGGCGTTCCACTCGGCGTCGCTCACCACGCGTCCATCGGGGGAGACCTTGACGCCGGACAGCGCGCCGATATTGCGATGGAAGGCCTTGTGAGGCGTCTTCAGGCGGAAGGGGATCCCCGCTTTTTCGATGACCTTGTTCCAGCGCTCCACACCCCCGATGCTGTCTTTGATGTAGTCGTCGCGCAGTACTTCGTTCAGGGCGTTGAGCATGGGCACTTCACGCTCGACCAATTGCCCGTTGACCACATTGAGCACCTTGTAGGTTTGGCCCTTCAACACGTGGTCGTCGGTGCGCTTGCCCTCTTCGTAGCGCCCCTTCAAACCGGTGGAGTAGAAAGTGGCGGCGTTGCTGGACTCGTCGGCGCCGAACAGGTCAATGGTGACGCTGAAGTGGAAGTTCAGGTAACGCTGCAGGGTCGGCAGGTCGATGACGCCGGCGGCGCGCAGCTTGCCCACGTCGTCGGTCTTGAGCTCGTTCATCATCTGGCAGGTGCGCTGAATGACGCGCGAGACACCCGACTCGCCCACAAACATGTGGTGCGCTTCTTCGGTCAGCATGAACTTGGTGGTGCGAGCCAACGGGTCGAAGGCGCTTTCGGCCAAGGCGCACAGCTGGAACTTGCCGTCACGGTCGGTGAAGTAGGTGAACATGAAAAAGCTCAACCAGTCAGGCGTCTTCTCATTGAAGGCCTGCAGGATGCGCGGGTTGTCTTGCTCACCGCTGCGACGCTCGAGCAGCGCCTCGCCTTCTTCGCGGCCGTCGCGGCCGAAGTATTTGTGCAGCAAATAGACCATGGCCCACAGGTGGCGGCCCTCTTCGACATTCACTTGGAAGAGGTTGCGCAAGTCGTATTGGCTGGGGCAGGTCAGCCCCAAGTGGCGCTGTTGCTCCACCGATGCGGGCTCGGTATCGCCCTGGGTGACGATGATGCGGCGCAGGTTGGCGCGGTATTCGCCAGGGACATCTTGCCAAGCGTCTTCACCCAAATGGTCGCCGAAATGGATCTTGCGGTCTTTTTCCGCCGGATTCAAAAAGATGCCCCAACGGTAGTCGGGCATTTTGACGTGGCCGAACTGGGCCCAGCCTTGCGGGTCCACGCTGATGGCCGTGCGCAGGTAGACGTCAAAGTCCTGCGAGCCATCGGGCCCCATGTCTTGCCACCAGTTGAGGTAGTTGGGCTGCCACTGCTCGAGCGCGCGCTGCAAGGTGCGGTCTTCGCTGAGGTTGACGTTGTTGGGAATCTTCTCGCTGTAATTGATGCCAGACATGGGAATCTCCTTGGGGTGTTTGGGGAAATGAGGCGGTGATTGACGGAGTCTGACTTAGACGCGGTTCCAGTCAAAGGCGGCTTTGTCGCCCTTGCCGTAGACCTTGAGCGCGCCCTTGTCGCCCACGGCGTTGGGACGTTGGAAGATCCAGTTTTGCCAGGCGGTCAGACGACCAAAAACGCGAGTGAACATGTTCTCGGGGCCGTTGAAGCGCAAATTCGCTTCCATGCCGGTCAGCGCATCGGGTGACATGGCCACGCGTTCCTCGATGGCGATACGGGTCTCATCGGTCCAATCGATGTCATCGGGGTTGCTGGTGACCAGGCCCACAGCGAACGCCGCATCGGCATCCAGGGGCTGGCCCGCTTTGGCGCGCACCGCTTCAAGGGCAGGAGCCTCGTCATAGAAGCGCCGGCCCAAGCGGCTTTGTCCGGTGACCATGGGGTACAGACCAAAGTTGACATCGTCCACGGTGATCTTGGGTGCGGCGGCCGCATCATCGGGCAGCGCGAGCTGATAGCTGCGGTCGCAGGCCAAGGCCAATTCCAAGAACGTGCCGGCAAAGCAAGAGCCTTCTTCGATCAAGGCAAACAGGCTGCGCGAGGACACGTCCAAGCGGCTGAAGGTGCGACGCAGCAAGCCGATGGTCTCGCGCACCAGCCAGTGGTTCTTGTGGGCCATGAGTGTGGCGTCCATGGCCAGCACCGCGGCAGCATCACCTTGGGTCTTGATGAGCCACACGCCAATGTCCAATTCGTTGGTGCGCATGGACAGGATGGCGTCCTCCAGCTCGCGGGCCATGGCCAAGGGGTACCAAGCGGCGCCAGCGGCTTCAATGCCGGCGATGTCTTGCGGCTGCGCGCCGGTAGGGGCCTTGACGGTGAAGGTGGCCGTGCGTTTGGCGCGGTCGATGTTCACCGTCACGTGGGGGTAGACCAGGCGGTCGGCTTCGATCGTGCGCTGCAGCGGCGTCAACGTCACGCCCTTGGCGTCGGCCGGGCGATCGCTTTGCGCGGCCAGCGCCGCTGCACGCTCTTGCACCTTCTGCGCAAATTGTGCGGGCTTGGCAATGTCATCCACCAGGCGCCAGTCTTTGGCCTTTTGCCCACGCACGCCCTCGGTGGTGGTGCAGAAGATGTCGGCCAGGTCATGGCGCACGTGACGCTTGTCGGTGACGCGGGTCAAGCCGCCCGTGCCCGGCAGCACGCCCAGCAACGGCACTTCGGGCAGGCTGACCGAGCTGGAGCGGTCGTCGACGAGAATGATTTCGTCGCAGGCCAGAGCCAACTCGTAACCGCCGCCAGCACAAGCACCATTCACGGCGGCCAAGAACTTCAGGCCGCTGTGCTTGGAGGAGTCTTCCAAGCCGTTGCGGGTTTCGTTGGTGAACTTGCAGAAGTTGACCTTCCACGCATGGCTGGACACGCCCAGCATGAAGATGTTGGCGCCCGAGCAAAAGACTTTGTCCTTCAGGCTGGTGACCACCACCGTGCGGACCTCCGGATGCTCAAAGCGGATGCGGTTGATGGCGTCGTTGAGCTCGATGTCCACGCCCAG
>RFSP01000174.1 GCA_009923895.1 Betaproteobacteria bacterium
CATGAACTTTGTGAAGGTGGACATGGAGTCGGCCATCATGAAGGGCCTGGAAAAGCTCGACGCCGATTTGATGCAGCGTGTGCAGGACAACATGTTCACCTTCGACAACTTGGTGAGCATGGACAACCGCGGCATCCAGACCTTGATGCGCAACGTCGAACCCGACATGCTGATGACGGCATTGAAGGGCGCTCCCGACTTCGTCAAGGACAAGTTCTTCAGCAATATGTCGGCGCGAGCCCGTGTGTTGTTTGTGGATGAAATGGAAGCCAAGGGTCCGCTGCGCATCACCGACGTGGAAGAAGCGCAGAAGAAGGTGATCCGTATTGCACGCAAGCTCTCCGATGCGGGTGAGTTGGTGCTGGCAGGACGCGGTGATGACTTTGTCTAAAAAAGGCTCAACCTCGAGCGCCGTGCATCACGAGGCGGCCGATTGGCAGTCCAGCAGCTTGCTGGCCAAGCCCAAAGCCAAGACGCCTCAGTTTCTGCGCTCGAGTTGGGACGAGTCAGCCAGCTCGTCCTTTGGACCTTGGAAACTCGTGCCCCGCTTGGACCCCACCGATGGGCAGTCTCGGCACGCGAGCGATGCTGCCGCCTTGGCCGAGGCAGAAGCTCAAGCGCAGATGCAGGGCCCTTCTGCGCAGCCCGTGGAAGCGGCATCAACCGATACCGATGCTCCGCTCACCGATGCGACTGGGCAGTTGGTGGAGCCTCCTGCGCCGCATTGGGTGGGCATCAGTGAGCAAGAGTTGGAGCAAACCCGTGCGCAGGCCTATGAACAAGGCCTGGCAGCCGGCGTGGTGCAAGCCCGCGAGCAGTGGGAGGCCGAACGCGCCCAAGAAAAAGAATTGCTGCGCCATTTGGGCATTGAGCTGAGAGCCCTCAATCAAGACAGCCAGCGGTTTTTTGAGCCGCTGCGCAAACTTTCTTTGCATGTGGCCGAGCAATTGGTGCGAGCCGAGCTGCAAGTCAATGCCCAAGTGGTGGAACGTTTGATTAGCCAGTGCGTGCAAGCGCTGGAGCAGCCCGGTGCCAAAGTGACCGTGAGCCTCAACCCGCAAGACCTGAAGCGCTTGCAAGCCTTGGGCGAAGACGCCCTCAAAGAATACCAACTGGAAGCGGACGACAACTTGCGTGAAGGCAGTGTACGGGTTCGCGTGAACGACACGGCCGTGCAGGATTTGATTGAGCACCGGTTGGAAGCCATGGCTGCACGGTTGCTGTCTGACCCCGGCGCTTGGCCGGCCAAGTCGGTGTTGTTGCGACCGGCCTCGGCCGAAGATGTGGCGGCCGATGTGGATCGCCCAGGCTTGATGGCGCGTGCGGATCGGCCCTGGGCTCGGACCAAAGTAGACGTTCAAGACGTTCAAGATGTGCAGGATGTGAAGGATGTGAGCGGAGAAAACGCCACCCCAGCGCGAGCGCCATCGCGTCGCAACAAGCCGGACATTGAGGACGCATGATGGATTTTTCCAGCGACGTGGCCGAGTTGGTGACGGGCTTGCGAGCACCGCCGCCGCAGCGCAGCGGCACTCTGGTGCGTCTGGTGGGCATGCGCCTGGAAACCCGGGGCCTGATGGCACCTTTGGGTGCGTGCTGCGAAGTCATTGACCCAACGGGTCACCGGGTGGATGCGGAGGTGGTGGGATTTCACGACCAAACGCTGTATCTGCTGCCATTTAGTGAGCCACAGGGCATTGGGCCGGGTGCCACAGTGCGAGTGATCAGCCATTCAGCGCGCGTGGCCTTGGGGCCAGCGCTTCTTGGCCGCATCATCGATGGACGGGGGCAACCGTTGGATGGGTTGCCGCCGCCGGTTTGCAACGACGTATTGGCACTGCAAGGCCGACCCATCAATCCGATGGAGCGCGGCGGCATCCATCAGGTGCTGGATGTGGGCGTCAAAGCCATCAACGGCATGTTGACACTCGGGCGGGGCCAGCGCATGGGCCTTATTGCCGGCTCCGGCGTGGGCAAGAGCGTGTTGTTGGGCATGATGACCCGATTCACCGAAGCCGATGTGGTGGTGATTGGTCTCATTGGTGAGCGTGGCCGAGAAGTGCAGGCCTTTATTGAAGAGTCCTTGGGAAAAGAGGGCTTGGCCAAGTCGGTGCTGGTGGCAGCACCGGCCAATGTGTCGCCGGTGCTGCGCCTCAAAGCCACCCACATGGCCCACGTGATTGCCGAATATTTCCGCGACCAGGGCAAGAGCGTGCTGCTGCTGGTCGACAGCCTCACCCGCGTGGCTCACGCACAGCGAGAAATTGGTTTGGCTGTGGGAGAACCCCCCACAGCCAAAGGCTATCCGCCCTCTGTATTTGCGCTGCTGCCCACCTTGATTGAGCGAGCTGGCGTGGGTCGACATGGTGTGGGGTCCATCACCGCCATTTACACGGTCTTGGCCGAAGGCGACGACGGCAATGACCCGATTGTGGACATTGCACGAGCCTCTTTGGACGGGCAGGTGATGTTGTCACGCAAGCTGGCCGACGCAGCCCACTACCCCGCGATTGATTTGAACGGGTCCATTTCGCGGGTGATGCAAAACCTGATGGATCCGCAGGATCAAAAACTGGCCAATCGCTTCAGGCGATTGTGGTCTTTGTATCAGCAAAACCAAGACCTGATCCAGGTGGGTGCCTACGAAGCCGGCAGCAACCCAGAGCTGGACCAGGCCATACGGCTGCGCAGCCAGATGGAAGATTTTTTGAGGCAAGGCATGCACGAGAGCGAAGACGCCGCCGCCACCTTGCACCGCTTGCGTGAATTGATGGGCTGAACATGAACACCGCCACCCAAACCCCCCGAGCTTGTTGGAGCGTCTTGGCCAACAAGGCGCACGACCAAGTGCAAAAGTGCCGAGCAGAACTGGTCCAAAGCCGTGCCCGTTTGGAGCAACTCACGGCCAGCCATCAGCGAGTGCGCGCCATGTATGAGGAATACCGTCAAAAGGAGCGCTCCATTCGTGAGGCCGATGATGGACTCATGTCTCAGGCCAACCAGCGCCAATTCATGTCGCAACTCTTGGCCTTGGCCGAGCGCGTCAAGTCCGATTTGGACAAAGCGCAAGCGGTGGTGGACAACGAACAAAAGCAACTGCAGACCGCCGAGTTGGAGCTGCGCAAGATGAAGGCCTTGGAAGAGCAAGACCGAGAAGCTGTGCGCAAGTCTGTCGAGAGGCGGGATCAGCGAATCATGGATTCATTGGGCGTGGCGCAATTTAATTTGCGACGGGGCGAATCACCGACTTGAATGAGGAAGCTTGTATGAACTCAAACGTCTTGAAAATATTCGTGGGCTACGACGCTGTGGAAAGCGTGGCTTGGCACACGATGGTGCACTCGATTCTCTCGCGCAGCAGCTCGCCCGTGTCGATCGTGCCCATCAACCTGGCCAACCTGCGAGGCATCTATCGGCGCCCGCGCGACCCTAAACAGTCCAATGAGTTTTCATTCAGCCGCTTTTTGGTGCCCTATTTGTGTGGGTACCAAGGGTACGCCGCCTTCTTTGACTGCGACATGATGCTGCGCACCGATGTGACCCAGCTCTTTGACGAAGCCGACTTGGATCCGATGAAGGCGGTGCATGTGGTCAAGCACGACTACGAGCCCAAGGACGATGTCAAATACCTCAACACGGTGCAATACAAATACCCGCGCAAAAACTGGTCGTCGGTGGTGGTGTGGAATTGCGGCCACCCGTCCAACCGCAAGGTGACGCCAGACTTTGTGAATACCGCCTCGGCCATGGATCTGCACCGCTTTACATGGCTCAAAGACGACGAGATTGGTGGGCTGGATGTGCGCTGGAATTGGCTGGTGGGCGAGTACGCCGATCCGCCCAAGAACGTGCACAACGTGCATTGGACCGTCGGCGGACCCTACTTTGACGAGTTTCGCGACGCGGACTTTGCTCAGGAGTGGTTTGAAGAACGTGACCGCATGGGCTTTTGCTTGCAGCGCTCGGAGGTCAAATGACACACATGAGATTTGGCGCCAGCTTTCTTGAGATTGCTGGGCGCGTGTTGGACATTGAGGCGACTGCATTGCGCAATGCACGGTCTCGCCTTGGCCAGGAGTTTGTGGATGCGGCTGAGCTGATGCTCACACGCCCAGCCGGAGGCCGGGTGGTGGTGATGGGCATGGGCAAGTCGGGACACGTGGGTCGAAAGATTGCAGCCACTTTGGCCAGTACGGGGACGCCTGCTTTGTTTGTCCACCCCGCCGAAGCAGGCCATGGTGACCTGGGCATGGTGACGGCACCTGATGTGGTGCTGGCCATTTCCCAATCGGGCAAGAGCGATGAATTGTTGCGCGTGCTTCCCTATTTGAAGAGGCACCGCATTCCGTTGATTGCCATGACGGCGCATGCCGATTCGGCACTCGGCACCCATGCCGATGTGGTGATTGACACCTCTGTGACGCGCGAAGCCTGCCCCCTGGGTTTGGCTCCCACGGCCAGCAC
>RFSP01000175.1 GCA_009923895.1 Betaproteobacteria bacterium
GTGGTCGCTGCCGGGGGTGCGCGAGACGCGGACCTACGCGGTGATGGAAGAAATCAAAAACAGCACCCGGCTACCCGTTTGAAGAGGGTGGAGGAGAGGTGGGCGGTCGGGAGCGCTCTCCAAACAATGCCGTGCCCACGCGCACCAGGGTCGAGCCCTCGGCGATGGCCGACTCCAGGTCGGCGCTCATGCCCATGGACAGGGTGTCCACGGCCAATCCGGCTGCGCGCAAGTCTTGCCACAGCGCGTGCAGCGCGTGGTGCGCCAGGCGCTGAGTCTGCGGGTCTTCGGTGGGCGCCGGAATGGACATCAAGCCGCGCAGGCGCAGCCCGGGCAATGCAGCCACCGCCTGGGCCAAAGGCAAGAGCTCATTCGGCGCCACGCCGCTTTTGCTGGACTCGCCACTGACATTGACCTGCAGGCACACGTTCAATGGCGGTCGGTCTGCAGGGCGTTGGTCTGACAGGCGCTGGGCGATCTTCAAGCGGTCCACCGAGTGCACCCAATCAAAGCTCTCGGCCACCACACGGGTTTTGTTGCTTTGCAGCGGGCCAATCAAATGCCAAGTCAGCCGAGGACGCAGATCGGCCAACGCAGCCATCTTGTCCAAGGCCTCTTGCACATAGTTCTCGCCAAAATCATGCAAACCTGCCGCCACCGCCTCCCGCACGGCGTCGGACGGTTGCGTCTTGGACACGGCCAAGAGCTTCACCGTCTGAACCGCCCGTTCGGCCTGGGCGCAGGCTTGCGCGATGCGGGCGGTCACGGCCTGCAGGCGGTGTTCAAAAGACGGCGAAGGGTGGGACGAGAGGGTTGGCGAGGGCTGAAGTGTCATGCGCTGTTCTTGCCTACAGGCAAGCCTGCGGTGCTGCTCCGCGCAGCAAATGCGGCCGATTATCCCGTGGTCGCGCGCCAGCCATGCCGGCCTTTGCGTTTCGTGGCACCATCGCGAGATGAGCACACGCACTTACGACCCCATTTCCCCGCGCAACGTGGCCTTTTTGGGCCTGGGCGTCATGGGCTATCCCATGGCCGGTCACCTGGTAAAGGCCGGTCACCGCGTCACCGTTTACAACCGCACGCCCGCCAAGGCCGAGGCCTGGGCGGCCGAATACGGTGGCTGCAGAGCCGACACACCGGCGCAAGCCGCCCAGGGCGCAGATTTTGTGTTCGCCTGTGTGGGCAACGATGACGACCTGCGCTCGGTGGTCTTGGGCCCCCAAGGCGCTTTTGCGGGCATGAAACCCGGGGCCATTTTTGTCGATCACACCACGGCATCGGCCCATGTGGCCCGTGAGTTGGCCCAAGAGGCCGTCCAACGCGGGTTGCAGTTTGTGGACGCCCCGGTTTCGGGAGGTCAAGCCGGCGCCGTCAACGGCGCGTTGACCATCATGTGTGGCGGTCCCACCGAGGCCTTCGAAGCCATGCGCCCGGTGGCGTTGTCTTTCGGTCGTGCGGTCACCCGCATTGGCGACAGCGGCGCGGGCCAGCTGGCCAAAATGGTCAATCAGATTGCCATTGCCGGCGTGGTGCAGGGTCTGTCCGAAGCCATCGCGTTCGGGCAGTGTGCAGGCCTGGACATGCCCTTGGTCTTGGACGTCATTGGCAAAGGCGCGGCCCAGAGCTGGCAGATGGACAACCGCGGCAAGACCATGGTCGAAGGCAAATTCGACTTCGGGTTTGCGGTGGACTGGATGCGCAAAGATCTGGGCCTGGTCTTGGAAGAAGCCAAGGCCAACCAGGCCTCACTGCCCCTGACGGCCTTGGTCGACCAGTTTTATGCCGACGTGCAGGCAGCCGGCGGCCGGCGCTGGGACACCTCCAGCCTCATCACCCGATTGCGTCGCCCACGTTGAATCGCCACCCTCCCCAGGGAGGGTGTCACATCACTTCTTGGGGTTCTTGTCGCTGGCCGAATCCTGTCGCATCGCCGCGAGCTCTTCTTCGGTGATGGACTCGAAAACGCGCACCACTTTTTGCACGCCCGGCACGCCACGCACGACTTCGGCGGCCAGCTTGGACTCCCGGGGAGTGACGCGGCCCAGCAGGTACACAATGCCTCGCTCGGTCACCACCTTGATGGTGTTGGCCTGCAGGTCTTTGGTGTCAATGAAAGCCGCCTTGATCCTGCCGGTGGTGACCGTGTCGGTCGATCGGGTCGATAGCGAAGAAGCTGGAGCCACGGCCAACTCGTTGACCACCGAGCGCACGTTTTCCACACGGCTGACGGCCTGTTCGACCTTTTTCAACTCGTCAGCGCTGGGGACCTCGCCGGTGATCAAGACCAGTCGGTTGTAGCTCGTCAGATTGACATGGGCGCCCGAGCTCACGACCTCGCGAACGCGCAGGGCCCCTTTGAGCTCAATGGCCTCATCTTCCACCTGCGCCCCCGAGGTACGCCGATCAAGAGCCACCAAAGTGCCTCCCACCATGGCGCCACTGACCACCAGCGGTGAACAAGCCGACATCATCGAGCTCAGGCTGGCCACCGCCAGGCCCAGGGCGGCCACCCGCCATCCAGCCGAGCGGATTTGCGCAAGGGTCGTGTGATTCTTCATAAGGACTCCTGTTCACCCATCAGTTGCAAGTCAACAGCATCGCACAAGCTGTGCAACACCAACAATTGAGTTTCGGCCACCCGGGCCGCGCGTTCGTGCGGGACCGCAATGTGCACGTCGGTGTCCAGCAACATTTGTCGCCAGGGCCCGATATCGGCTCCGGTCAGCACGATCAAGGTCATGTCTTTGTTGTGCGCGGCCTCGGCAGCCTGTCGCAAGGGCTCGCTACGCCCTCCGGTATCGAGCGCCAGAAAAACGTCGCCGGGTTGTCCCAGGGCCAAGATTTGTTGGACCAAGGTGGCGCCGGCATCATCGCGCAGCGTCATGGCAGGCAGGGGCGGGCGGGCTCGCTCAAACCGGCCCGCAAATGCGGCACCGATCACCGATGCCAAAGCGCCGCCAGCATCGCTGCCGGCCACCATCACCTTGGCACCATTGGTAAAACAGCCCCACAAGACTTCAGCGGCTTGCGCCACCGGCCGTGCCAGGATCGAGGCGGCCTGGTTCTGCAGGTCGGCCGCTTCAAAGAACTGCTGCTGGATGCGAGGTTCAAGCATGGACCGGAATCTTAGCCCGTCGACGCGTCAAAAGCGCCTTGCAGCCATTCCAAACGGTCTTCTTTGTCCTCTTTGTCCCCTTGCAAGGCCACCACGTCAAAGCGGCAAGGCGGCTCTGAGGCCAGTTGCATCAGGTAATGACGGGCCGCCCAGACGATGCGCTGCTGCTTGCGGCGCGTCACTGTCTCTGTGGCCGCGCCGTGATGGGATGTGCCGCGGGAGCGAACCTCCACAAAAACCAGCGTGCCATCGGCATCGCGCAAAATCAAATCCACTTCAGCGGCGCGGGCATGGGGGCCCCGCGCCACCCGATAATTGCGCTCCACCAGGGTCAAGCCCTGGGCTTGCAGATGTCGCAATGCGCGTGCTTCTGCCCCATCTCCTTTGGCCTTGGTCGACTCAGACATTGTCATTCGCTTGAACACCGACGCTTCCATCCTGATCCGCGCAGCCGAGGTCGCAGCCGGTGCGCAGCAGTATCCTGCGGGTGCACTGTACGTGGTGGCCACGCCCATTGGCAACCTGGCCGATTTGACACTGCGGGCCATCCACGTGCTGAGCTTGTGCGATGCCATTGCCTGCGAGGACACGCGCACCAGCATGGCCTTGCTGCGTCATCTGGGGCTCACCAAACCCCTGTTGGCGCTGCACGCCCACAACGAAGCACAAGGCACCGAGCGGGTGCTGGGTCTGCTGAGTGAGGGCCAACGTGTGGCCTACATCAGCGACGCCGGCACCCCATCGGTGTCTGACCCCGGCGCGATGCTGGTGGCCGGTGCGACCCGCGCGGGGTATCGCGTGGTGCCCATTCCTGGAGCCAGCAGCGCGGTCACGGCCTTGAGCGTCTCGGGCGACCCCCAAAGCCAAGGCTTCCATTTCACAGGGTTCTTGCCCTCCAAAGGTCAGGAAAGAACCCAGGTCTTGCAAGCGGCGCTGCAAAGCACCCAGCTCACACAGACAAGCCTCGTGCTGTTTGAAGCGCCACACCGGGTGGAGAATTTGATGGACTTGTTGGCCGCCGCCGTCCCCGAGCGTGAGGTGAGCGTTTGCCGAGAGTTGACCAAGCAGTTTGAGACCGTGATCACACGGCAGGCACAGCAGTGGCCCGAGCAGCTTAGACGCACCAGCGACTCGCAAAAGCGCGGCGAGTTCGTGGTGGTGGTGCATGCACCGAACGCCCAAAGCCATGCCTCTGCAGGCGAGCTGCCCCCCGCAGCGCGAAAAGCGCTGGAACTTTTGGTGGGTGAGTTGCCTCTGAAGCAGGCTGTGTCTTTGGCTGCCGCGCTGACCCACGCACCTCGAAACGCGCTGTATGAAGCCGCTTTGGCTTTGAAGGCTTCCTCA
>RFSP01000176.1 GCA_009923895.1 Betaproteobacteria bacterium
AGCCAAGGCCAAGTTGTCTGACCTGGTCGACAAGACCAAGGGCATCGCTTTGGAAGTCATCATCGCTGTGGGTCACGCTGACTCCACTGGCGGCGACGCGCTGAACCAGAAGCTGTCGATCGCCCGCGCTGAGGCTGTCAAGAAGGTGCTGGTTGACAAGGGCATCGAGAAGAACCGTGTCTACACCGAAGGCAAGGGTTCCAAGGCGCCTGTGGCCGACAACAAGACCGCCGAAGGCCGCGCGAAGAACCGTCGCGTGGAAGTCGAGGTCGTCGGTACCCGCACCGTCAAGAAGTGATCTTGGGCAGTCCTTCGGGGCTGTGATCACGAAAACCCCGCCTCGGCGGGGTTTTTTATTTCATGTCCCTCACCCCGCCTCGGCGGGGTTTTTTCATTCAGAATCCCTCCATCATGAGCAATGTTGACGTCCAAGAGCTGGCCAAGTTCAGCGACCTGGCCCACCGCTGGTGGGACCCCCACAGCGAGTTCAGACCGCTGCATCAAATCAATCCCCTGCGCTTGGAGTGGATCGATTCGCTGGCCGGCTTGCGAGGCAAGTCTGCGCTGGACGTGGGCTGTGGCGGGGGCATCTTGGCTGAGTCCATGGCGCAGCGGGCGGCTCAGGTGCTTGGTATTGATCTGGCCACCAAGCCCTTGGGCGTGGCCCGTTTGCACGCACTCGAAGCCGGTGTGCAGAACGTGACCTATCGGGAAATCGCGGCTGAAGCGTTGGCCGCCGAGGCACCGGCCTCGTTTGACGTGGTGACCTGCATGGAAATGCTCGAGCACGTGCCCGATCCTGCCTCCATCGTTCGTGCGGCCACCGCCTTGGCCAAGCCGGGGGGGTGGGTGTTTTTCTCCACGCTCAACCGCAACCCCAAGTCTTTCTTGTTTGCCATCATTGGCGCTGAGTACGTGCTGAAGTTGCTGCCCAAAGGCACCCACGACTACGCGCGCTTCATTCGCCCCAGCGAACTCTCGCGCTGGTGCCGTGAATCGGGCCTGAGCCTGGAGGGCATGAAAGGCATGGAGTACAACCCCATCACCCAGCGTTACAAGCTCTCGGGCGACACCAGCGTCAACTACCTGGTGGCGTGTCGCAAACCGGCGTGAGCCGACGTGCTGACGTCGTCCTGTTTGACCTGGACGGCACCCTGATCGACAGCGCCCCCGACCTGGCGGCCACGGTCAATCACATGCGCTTGACGCGGGGCCTGACCGAAGTGGACTACCCCCGCCTGCGCGCTCGCGTGGGCTCAGGCGCTCGTGGCATGTTGCTTGAGGCCTTTGACAAGAAACCCGGCGACGCCGACTACGAAACCATGCGCCAGGAGTTCATGACGCTGTATGCCGAGCGACTGCTCGACACCACGCGTGTGTTTGAGGCCATGGAGCCGGTGCTGCAGACCTTGGAGTCCCAGGGCGTGCGATGGGGCATCGTCACCAACAAGAACGCGCGCATGGCAGAGCACATTGCCCAAGGCTTGGGCCTGCATGTGCGCCACGCCGTTTTGATTGGCGGCGACACCACACCCCATGCCAAACCCCATCCGGCACCCTTGCTGGAAGCGGCGCGGCGCATCGGTGTGGACCCCTTGCAATGCGTCTATGTGGGCGACGACGAGCGCGACGTGCTGGCCGGACGCGCCGCCGGCATGGCCACCCTGGCCGCGGCCTGGGGCTACCTGGGCGTGGGGGAGTCGGTGCATGCTTGGGGGGCTGACGCCGTGCTTGAAAGTCCGTCGGGGCTCTTGCAATGGCTTGCAATGCCCTAAACTAGTCCTCCTGGGGCCGACCTGGCTTCGACGTGGGTTCGGAGTGGGATCAGGGCATGCCGAGCACCAGTACGCTCGTAAATCCACTGGAACAAAGTAACTGCGAACGACGAACGTTTCGCCCTCGCCGCTTAACACCGGTGAGCCTTGCAACAGATCGCCGATGGTCTGGGCTGGCAACAGCTGCAAGGTCATGCACATCGGCTGGGCTTGAGCCGGGTCACTCGGCACAAGTCAAGATTCAGTGACTGGTTGCCCTCACAGCGTGCCGCTGCGCGGTGAGGGCGACGAGACTCAAATCAGACGGCTACGCATGTAGAACTGGCCTGCAAAGGCTTGCGGACGGGGGTTCGATTCCCCCCGGCTCCACCATTACCCCGGGCCCAGAGACCTCTCTGGGCCCTTTTTTTGGGGTCGTTCCCCGAGGGAAACGGTGCTCACCCTGTTGACTACGGGTGGGCCGAACGCGCCCGAAATGACCCTCCGGAGGCGTCTCAGGCCTCTCTCTTCTCTGCCAGCCTGTTGACTATCAACAGGCGACCTCTAGGACTCATGCGGGTTTCCGGGCGGTGAGTGCGAGTTGGAGACTGGGTGCCGACCGGGAATCCGATCAGCGTGTAGCGAAGCATGAGCAGCAGACCAGGCGTCAGAGAGCCGAGTTCACCGGCCACCCGCTGGTACGCTTCGCTGATGAGCAATCGCAACGGGGGAGCAATGCAGAGCGCAACGATTACTGTGTTGGTAGCGGCGCTTGCAGGTCTCGCCGCATGGCACCTGAAGCCTGAGAAGATGCCGCCTCCTCCGGAGCCACCAGTCGTTTCGGTTCAGGAGATGGGAAGCCTGACGACCCTGCGGGTCAACTACTCGAACGTGATCGAGTTCGCAGAGAAGCTCACCCAGGACATCCCCTGGACTCAATGGGAGTTGCGGCTCGGCGGAACCACCGTGCTCTTGATCGCTCGCGGTGACTGCTACCTTGGGACCGACCTTCGAAGTGCGAAGTATGAGCAGGTCTCAGCGGCCGACAAGACTGCCACTCTGTCTCTTCCAACCCCGATCCAGGAACTCCACGACTTCCTGATGGAAGACCGCGACGGTGCAGAGGCGATGATGCTCGACACGATGGACGGCTTCCTTCACGCCGTGGCCATCGGGCCCATCACCCTCAAGCCGCAGCAGTGGCTGCCGCCCATCTGGGGCCACACCGAGGAACAGGGAATGATGCCGGCCATGCAGAGCCTGGATCAGCTGAACCGGATCCTCGAACTGGTCATGCGCCACTTCAACAGCATCGTCGCCGGCCTGGAGGACGAGCCACCCGACATCTACCCGCGCTGGAACGTACGGGAGTGGGAAGGCAGGGAACTGGACGACGCCGAGGGCTGGGCCTGGGGCTTCGTGCAGGGCGTCGACCTCTGCCGCAGCGAGTGGGATCCGCTGCTGCAGACCCCGCAGGGCCAGGCCTGGTACCGGCCGATCGGTCTTCTGGGAGAAGACGACTTCGGACCTGAGCAGGACAACCTCACCCGCACACCAAGTCAGCGGGCAGAGCTCTCGCTGCAGATCCCGCAGGCCGTCATTGGGATGCACGCGCACTGGCTGCCTCTGCGCAGGGCCGTCTACGAACGGACGGCGGCTTGAGCCGCTTCGGTATCGATTTGGTGCAAACCATGAACCGGGTGGGCATGCTGGTGGACTGCACCCACACCGGGTACCGCAGCAGCATGGACGTGTTCGAGGTCGCGCAGGGCCCGGTGGTGTTCTCCCATTCGAATGCGCGCGCCGTGTGGGACCACGAACGCAACATCCGCGACGACCAGGCCCAGGCTTGCGCACGAACCGGTGGCGTGATCGGGGTGGTGGGCGCAGGCATCTTCATCGGCGACAACGACATCCGCACCGAGAGCCTTTTCCGCCATGTCGACCACTTCGTCAACCTGGTCGGCCCTTGGCATGTGGGTATCGGCCTGGACTGCGTGTCCGACGTGGACAGCCTGTTTGCTGTCGTCGAAAACCGGCCGGGGTCCTACCCAGCCCACCTGAAGTACGACCTCAGGCCGAAGTTCGCCGAACCCGAGCAGGTGCCCGAACTGACCGAACTGATGCTGCGCCACGGCTACGGCGACGACGTGGTGCGCGGCATCCTGGGCGAGAACTGGCTGCGCGTAGCCCGCGCGGTGTGGCGCTGAGTGCACTCCAGGCGCGACCCTTTTCAACACGAGGAGATTTTCATGAAGAGTCTTGTCAGCAGGATCCTGTCCGCCTTCGGCTTACTGTTCTTGGCAGGTGCAATACAGACCATGCCCGCATATGCCCAGGAGCCGATGCGCATCGTCATCGGAGCCCCCGTGGGCGCCGGCGCCGACGCCATGGCCCGCGTGCTCGCCGAGGGCCTTGCTGCGGAGCTCAAGACGCCGGTGGTCGTCGACGCGCGCCCAGGTGCGGGTGGCGCGATTGCAGCGCGCTTTGTCAAGACGGCGCCTGCCGACGGCCGTACCCTGTTGCTCGTGAACTCCCACATGCTGGTCACCCTGCCCCTCACAACCAGGGAGCCCGGGTACGACCCCGCGCGCGACTTCAAGCTGCTGGGACAGATCGCCACCCTGCCGCTCGCAGTGGTGGTGCCCGCCGGCACATTCAACAGCCTCAGGGAGTGGCTGAATGC
>RFSP01000177.1 GCA_009923895.1 Betaproteobacteria bacterium
AGAAGGTGAACTCTTCTTCGGGCGCAAATTCCCAAGCCAAATCGAGGTCAATTTCGCGGCTCAAGGCGCTGGCGGCTCCCAGCAGTTCAGCGGGCGCCGGTTGATCGAATCTCAGCAAGGCATGGGCCGACTTCAACTTCACGCGTTTGCCTGATTCGAGCTCCACTTGCATGGAGGTGTCGGCCTCGGACAAAATGCGCCCGCCCAAGAACTTGCCGGATTCTTCAAACAGGACGTACACGGCTTGCGGCTCCCGCGCTACACGGTCATGCCGCCGGAGACCTCAAGAACCGCCCCGTTGATGTAGCTGGCTTCGTCGCTCGCAAGAAAAGCATACACATTGGCAATTTCTTCGGGTTGACCCAAACGGCGCAGGGGCACTTGGGCGCGCATTTGCTCGAGCACTTTGTCGGGGATGGTCGACAAGATGGGCGTTTGCACAAAGCCCGGAGCGACGGCATTGACCCGAATGCCTTTGGGGCCAAGCTCTCGACTCCAGGTCTTGGTGAAGCCAATGACGCCGAACTTGGTGGCCGCGTAGTTGGTCTGGCCAAAATTGCCATAGATGCCCACCACACTGCTGGCATTGAGAATGACGCCGCAGCCTTGCTCGATGAGGGTGTCCACCACGGCCTGGCTGCAGTGAAACACGCCGCGCAAGTTGACATCGATGACGGCGTCAAACTGCTCCAGGGTCATCTTTTGCAGCCGGGCGTCTTTGGTGATGCCGGCGTTGTTGACCAGGACGTCGATGCGGCCAAATCGGCTTTTGACGGTGGCCACCATGGCATCGACTTGGCCGCGATCGGTCACGTCCACCGCCAAACTCAGGGCGGCACCAGGCACCTCTTGGACCCTGCGGTCGCAGGCCACGACGATGGCACCTTCTGCCGCGAACTTGGCGACCGTGGCCGCTCCAATGCCTTGTGCGCCTCCGGTGACGATGCAAATTTTGTCTTGGAGTCTCATGGCACAGGAGTCTATCGCGTATAGGATCTGCACCCTTGCCGTCATCCCTTGGAGTTTGCGTTGAAGTTAAAGACCTCACACACATTCACCCCGACCGTGCCCGCAACGCTGCGCACGCCTTGGACGGTGGTGACTTTGACCGTGTCATTGATGGCTTCGTTGGTCGGTTGTTCGGTGTCGGTCAAAACCGGTGCGGCCGATGGTGCGGTGGCCCCCTCGAGGCCGAGCGCTGCGGCCTCTGCCCCCGCCAATTCTTCTATGGCCTCTGCCGCCCCCGCGGCCGCGGCGTCTGGGGCTGCCACGCGGGTGGCTTCGGCCGCCTCGGCACCTGCAGGCGCTGCACGCCCGGCCGATCCCACCGCCCCGCGTCCTTTTGTGGAGGTGACCCGAGACGCCAAGGTGCAGGAGGGCTTGTTTCCCATGTGGCGCAAGGACGATCGCGTCTGGATGGAAGTGCCGGTGGCCCAACTGCAAAAGCCCTTCTTGTTCACATTCAATGTGGCCCAGGCAGTGGGCGAGCGCGGCCTTTATGCGAGCCAGATGGGCCGCGCACTGATGGTGGAGTGGCGCAAGGTTGGCAATCAAATGCAGCTGATCGCCTTGAACACGCAATTCCGCGCCACGGGAGATGGCGCGCGCGCCACACAAGAGGCGTTTTCGCCAAGTTTGATTGCGTCTGGCGCGGTGGCCAGTGCCGAACATCCTGAGCGCAAGTCGGTCTTGGTGGATGCGTCGATGCTGCTGGGGGACCTCACGGGGTTTTCGACGCGATTGGAGGCGGCGTTTCGACTGCCCTACTCGCCAGATCGAAGCAATTCTTACTTTGAGTCCCTGCGTGGAGAAAAAGACCTGTCGGTCTTGACCGCCCGCCTGCATTACGCGACGCCGCGCATTCCTGCACCGCCTTTGATGCCCTCACCGGTGCCGGCGGTGACCCCACCGCAAACCACGCCAGACCCGCGCAGCCTGTTTGTCTCGGTGGTCTACAACTTTCGTGCTCTGCCAGACAAAGTCATGACCGCCCGGGTGGCCGATCCGCGCCTGGGCCATTTCACCACCTCCTTTACTGACTTGTCCGGCGATTTCAAAGCCAATCCCAAGGTGCATTGGGTCAACCGCTGGCGTTTGGAAAAGAAGGATCCTTCAGCGCAGATGTCGGAACCCGTGCAGCCCATTGTTTATTGGATGGACAAGAACATCCCGGTGCGCTACCGAAAGGCCGTGGAAGAGGGCATCTTGGAGTGGAACAAGGCATTCGAGAAGATTGGATTCAAGAACGCGGTGGTGGCCAAGCAGCAGCCCGATGATGCGGATTGGGACAATATGGACGCCAAGCACGCGTCGATCCGCTGGTTTGTGGGCTCGGATGTGGGCTTTGCCATCGGCCCGAGCCACGCCGACCCACGCTCGGGCGAGATCTTGGATGCCGACATTGGCATGAGCGATGTGTTCGGGCGCGGAGCGCGTCGCCTGATGGTGGAGGATGTGGCGCCCACGTCTCGGCCCTTGAGCGGGGGAGGGACGGCCTTTGGGGTACCCCATTCGGCCGCGTCTTCGGAGGTGTGCCACTACGGCGAAGAAATGGCGCACGAGATGGCCTTTGCGTTGGACATCCTCGAGGCGCGTGGCGACATCGAGCCCGACAGTCCGCAAGCCGAGGCCTTTGTGCTGTCGGTGATCAAGGACACCATCATGCATGAGGTGGGTCACACCTTGGGCCTGAAGCACAACTTCAAAGCCTCCACCACCATTACCCGAGATCAGCTCAAAGATCCTGATTTCACGCGCAGTCGAGGCATTTCAGGCTCGGTGATGGACTACAACGCCTACAACTTGCCACTCAAAGGTGAGAAGACGGCAGCGATCAACAACACGGCTTTAGGCCCCTACGATTATTGGGCCATCGAGTACGCCTACAAGCCGTTGCCGCAGGCGCAGCACAGCGAGGAGTTGTCACGCATTGCGGCCCGCAGCACCGAGCCGGCCTTGGCTTATGCCGATGACGCCGAGGCAGGGGGTTTTGGCCCCAATGAGGGTTTTGATCCCCTGGTCAATCGCTTTGATCTGGGCGACGACCCCTTGGCCTACTACCAGCGGCGAATGGCCCTGTCCAAGGAGCTGTGGGCGCGGGTGCAATCGCGCACGCCTGCCGCGGGCGAAGATCCGCAACGTCAGCGTCGCAGCCTGTTGAGCGGGTTCAGGCAATTGCGCGACTTGCCGAGCTTGGCTGCCAAGTACGTGGGGGGGGTGCATGCTGTGCGTGATTTGCCCGGCACGGGGCGGCCCAACTACCAGCCCGTGGACCCCGTCAAGCAACGTGAGGCCTTGCGCTTCTTGGCCAAAGATGTGTTCAGTGTGGACAGCTTCCGCTTCCGCCCGGAGTTCCTGGCCCGTTTGGCGCCCGACTACCAAGAATGGGACCGTGGTGGACCCATCAGCATCCCCGCATTGGTGTTGCAACTTCAAACCCAGGCCTTGGACAGGCTCATGTCCGCGGGCACGGCCGGTCGCCTTCTGGAGTTGCCATTGATGACGCCCACGGCGCAATCCAAGAATCTCATCTCGCTCAACGAGGTGTACGCGACGCTGCAAACGGCCGTGTGGAGTGAGTTGGCTTCTGGGCAAGAGATCGATCGCATGCGCCGCAATTTGCAGCGTGAGCACTTGAAGCGTCTGCAGGCCTTGCTGACCAAGGGCTCACCCACCTTGCCGGCCGATGCCCTGAGTCTGGCCCGCTACCAGGCCACGCGGCTTCAGAGTGAACTGGCGCAGGCGGTCAAAGCCGGCAAAGGCTCTGTCGAAACCCGCGCGCACCTGCAGGACAGTTTGGGCACGCTCACCGAGGCGCTTCGCGCCACCATGCAGCGCAGTTGATCCGGGCCTGACCAACCCCACAGTGGGGCGCCGCGAGGCGCCTCACTGGGTCAATCTGGGTCAATTCTGGTCAAGTCGGCGTGCCAAGTGCCGCGATCAACTTGTCGTGGATGCCGCCAAAGCCGCCGTTGCTCATGCACAAAATATGGTCGCCCGGCTGGGCCACTTGGACCACGCGCGCGACCAGCGCATCCACCGAATCGGCCACCACGGCCAGCGGACCCATGGGGGCCAACGCGTCGTGGGCGCTCCAGCCGTAATTGCCTTGGAGACAGAAGCTGTAATCGGCTTCCTCTAGCGCCCAGGGCAATTGCGATTTCATGGTCCCGAGCTTCATGGTGTTGGATCGGGGTTCAAACACGGCCAGGATGCGTTGAGCACCCACTTTGCGACGCAGACCGTTGACCGTGGTGCGCATGGCGGTGGGGTGATGTGCAAAGTCATCGTAGACCCGAATGCCTCGCACCTCGCCGCGCAACTCCAGGCGTCGACGCACATTTTTGAACTGAGCCAAGGAGGCGGCGGCGTCTTGGGGGGCCACGCCGGCGTGCTCGGCCGCACCGATGGCGGCCAAGGCGTTCATTTGGTTGTGTTCG
>RFSP01000178.1 GCA_009923895.1 Betaproteobacteria bacterium
AGAAATCCCCTGCAGCGACTTTGGCAGCGCCTCAAAAGCCAAATACGCATAAGGCGAGATGAAGTCGAAGTAAAAGGTAATGGCCTTCAAGTCGACTTTCATCGATCTCATGATCCAAGATCGATCGATTCCAAGCCCTTCAAAGTTTGGGCGTAAAGAGACATCGCTCTGCCAAAACAGGCCCTGCGCCACTGCGGCGTGTCCACATAAAAGGCCCCTTGAATCTGGGCTCGAATGGCCTCGCCTTGAGCGGATCGAGGCTGACCTCTTTGATGCAACCAGTGGTCGGCCACCAAAGCAGCGAGCACCTGCTCGCCAGCCAGTGTCCCCACTTCTAAAGCGGCCGCCACCACCCGCGCCGAAGGACACCAACGCTCAAACGCCATTCGGACATTGCCATCAATGACCTGCGAATCAGACTCTCCGAGCGCCGGTGCCGTGACATCGGCTCCCCACCACTGCCGTGCCAAAGCCAGCGACGCAGAGTCCGCAGGATGTCTGCAGATGATCTCGGTGTGGCCGTTGGGGCCGAGCCCGGTGTGATGATCCAACACAGTCACCACCCGCGCATGGGACAGGCGGGCTTGCACCTCGCGCTCCAAGACCCGTGCAGACCAACTGGGCCCCAGCCCTCCAAAGAACATGCCATCTGGATGTGTGTACTGCCCCCCGGTAATGGCGCGGGTGGCGGCGCGAGGGCCCTTGTCGGCCATCCATTGTTTCAGTGCGCCAAAGAGCGCGGCTGCATGGGCGGCATCCCACTTTTCGGGCAGCAACATCGCGTGCACCTGGTCATAGTCCGGATTGACCGGAGCAGGCGCTGCCCAATTGATGGCATTGCGATTGACATCGATGTGTTCATGATCGACACGTCGCAACCATGAAAATCCATAAGGGTTGACCGCATGGACCAAAAAGACGGCCACGTCGTCAGCGAGCACGGCGGGTCGGTGCTTCTCTAACCACCCCGACTGACAGGCACTGCCGTAAATCCCCTCCACCCCGTGGGTGCCAGACAGCGTCACCAAGACCCGGCGAGCTTGGCGAGACCCCCACCACGCAAAGTCCATGAACAGCGCTTCGCCGTGCAGGCCCACCTCAGGGTGAGCCTGGCTCCACACCTCCAGCCCCGCTTGGCGCGCCGAGGACAAGAATCGATCGCGGGCGGCGCGATAAGCACTCAAAAACAGCGGGTCATCTTGACTCGATGTCGTTGCATCTGCGCTGGACATCAGGCGCCTCACTCCGGCTTGATGCGCGAGGCCACCGGCGCGTAGCGCGACTGCTCGGCGGCAAGAAACGCATGCGCTTGAGCGGGGCTTTTCTATGCCTTTGAGCGCTGTGGATTCTGCAAACGTCGGTACGTCTTTCAATGCATCCACGCGTTTGGCTGAAGAGATTCCCAAGGCTTTGACACGTTTGGCAGCCAGCATGCCGGCCGCATTGGCCGCCGTGGAAATGGCCACGTCAATCTGACCTCCAATCACGTCATTGAGCAGCTGTTGACCCCCTCGATAAGGGATGTGCACCACAAAGACGCCCGCCTTTTCCTTGATCACTTCACCCATGACATGCGCAAATGACCCAATGCCCGCCGACCCATAGCTGAACTTGCCAGGCTGACGTTTGAGCATTGCCACCCATTCATCCACATTTTGCGCGGGGAAGTCCGGTCTGACTGCCAACACCACGGGTGAGCTTCCCACCAACGCGATGGGTTGCAAGTCTTCAGGCTTGTAACCCGCGGCTGGGTTGATCAAGGGAACGAGCAATGTCTCGCTCATGCCGCCGTACAACAGGGTGTGCCCATCGGGCGCCGATTGAACGAGTTTTTTCATGGCGAGCGCGCCTGCCGCGCCAGGAACGTTTTCAACAATCACCGGTTGCCCCAACAGCTGGCTGAGCTCCGGCGCCAACATGCGGGCACCGATATCAGAGGACCCGCCAGGCGTGTAAGGCACGATCAGGTTGATGGGACGCTTGGGAACCCACTCTTGTGCCCATGCAGACGCAGCACAAGCGGCCAAGCCTGCGGTGAGCACTCGGCGACGGTCTCTGGCAAAGGCGATGTCGACTTTCCTTTGGGCTGGCATGCTCATCGAAGCTCCT
Organism: Betaproteobacteria bacterium; assembly: GCA_009923895.1. Lineage (GTDB taxonomy): Bacteria > Pseudomonadota > Gammaproteobacteria > Burkholderiales > Burkholderiaceae_C > Rubrivivax. The sequence goes on from RFSP01000178.1 coordinate 2,110, forward strand.
CATAGCAGATCCAAGCATTCTAGGTTCGCAGATTCCAGCGAGGACCACGTCTTAGGGAAAACACTTCGGTGGCTCAATTCATGCAGGCACTTCATCGAGCAGAATCTGCCCGCCCTTGACTGGCGCGCGCGTTGTGTCGGTCGAAACTGCGGGCACCCTTTGCAGGAGACGAGATGTCGTCAGCGCAGCCCAACGGCTCCCCCACCTCAACCGCTTCAGATCCAGGTTTTCTCTCCAAAGAACGCATCGTCGCGGGCCCGGGCTTCAACCGTTGGATGGTGCCTCCGGCCGCGTTGGCGATCCATTTGTGCATCGGCATGGCCTATGGCTTTTCGGTGTTCTGGTTGCCCTTGTCCAAAGCGGTTGGCATCAAAGATCCCGTCAAATGCGCAGCCGAGATCGGTTTTTTCCAAGAGCTCTTTGTCACAAACTGCGACTGGAAGATTTCCACCCTGGGTTGGATGTACACGCTGTTCTTTGTCTTGCTGGGGGGCTCGGCCGCCATTTGGGGCGGTTGGTTGGAGCGTGCAGGCCCGCGCAAGGCGGGGGTGGTCAGCGCCTTGTGCTGGTGTGGTGGCATGTTGATCTCAGCCTTGGGCGTGCACCTGCACCAGTTTTGGTTGATGCTGTTGGGCTCGGGGGTCATCGGGGGCATTGGCCTGGGTCTGGGTTACATCTCTCCCGTGAGCACCCTCATCAAATGGTTTCCTGACCGACGTGGCATGGCCACAGGCATGGCCATCATGGGGTTCGGGGGTGGCGCCATGATTGGGTCCCCGCTGGCCGCCGAGCTGATGAGCCTGTTCGCCACACCCACCGATGTGGGCGTGACTCAAACGTTCGTTGTGATGGCTGGGGCTTATTTTGTGTTCATGATGGGGGGCGCGTTGGGCTATCGCGTGCCTCCTGCGCTCTGGAAGCCCCAAGGGTGGACACCCTCTGCCACCCAAACCAGCAACGCCATGATCACCCGAGGACATGTGCATGTAAAAAAGGTCTGGGGCATCCCACAGTTTTGGCTGGTGTGGGTGGTGCTTTGCATGAATGTCTCTGCAGGCATTGGCGTGATCGGCATGGCCAGCCCCATGCTGCAAGAAGTGTTTGGCGGCAGCTTGATGGGTGTGGCCAAAAAGTTTGGCGAGCTCGACAAGGCGCAATTGACCGCGATTGCGGGCGTGGCCGCCGGTTTCACTGCGCTGCTCAGCCTTTTCAATATTGGCGGCCGTTTCTTTTGGGCGAGCTTGTCTGACAAGCTGGGTCGCAAGCTGACTTATGTGATCTTTTTTGTGTTGGGCGGCGCGTTGTATTTCAGCGTGCCGGGCAGCGCTGCAGCAGGCAGCAAGTTGCTGTTCGTCGCCGCGTTTTGCGTCATTCTCAGCATGTACGGTGGCGGATTTGCCACCGTGCCGGCCTACCTCGCGGACCTTTTTGGCACGCAGATGGTCGGTGCCATTCACGGACGACTCCTCACGGCCTGGGCCACGGCCGGCATCTTGGGCCCCGTGGTGGTGAACTACATGCGCGACTACCAATTGGGCCTGGGCATTCCTCGAGAACAGGTCTACAACCAGACGATGTACATCCTGGCGGGCATGCTGGTCATTGGGCTGGTGTGCAATCTCATGGTGCGCCCTGTCGCGGCCAAGCACTTCATGTCAGAGGCCGAGTTGGCTGAAGAAAAACGCTTGGCCCACGAGCGTCAGAGTGAAACTGCCGCCGCTTTGACCTCGGTACACGCCCCATCCACCTCCACCTTGTGGGTCGTGGCCGCTTGGGTCGCCGTTGGGATCCCCATGGCCTGGGGTGTCTACCGCACCTTGCTCACCGCGGCGAAATTGTTCGGGTGAATCACGGTACCCGGCGGGGCAATGGCTGGCAGACAAGCCCCATAAAGTCTCCAAAGCATCCTAAGCGCCGAGCCCTCCAAATTGCTCGGCCAAGTAGGCTTCTGCACGCTCGAGCATGAAATAGCGAAAGGCTTCGGCCGCAGGCGACAGCAACTTGAATTGCGTGTGAACCAGGTTCCAGGCCCGCACCACCGGGGCACCTTCCACATCCAAGATGGCAATGCGGTGCTGTTGAACTTCTGTCCCAATGGTGTGCAGTGACAAGAAGCCCAGCCCCAGACCCGCCATCACGGCCTGCTTGATGGTTTCGTTGCTGCCCAGCTGGATCTTCAAGCGCGGCTCCACGTAAGTGTCCTCAAAGAACTTTTGCATGGCCGCTCGGGTGCCCGACCCCGGCTCGCGCACGATGAAGTCGTAGGGCCGAAGGTCTTCCACGCGCAATTTGCCTTGCTG